>DKLL01000172.1:1614-22530 GCA_002455755.1 Acinetobacter sp. UBA6641 | reverse complement strand
CAAGTGGTGTTAGTATTTTCCAAATATCTGACAGTGCATTATTCAAATTTAAATTCACTCATCTTTTTTATACATAAGAGCCGTAATTTGCTCAGAAATCAGCCCCATTAAAAAAATCATAATACTGCCCGTATAAAGCAAGGCACTCATATTTGTAAAACGACCAAACTCATATAATGTATAACCGTACCAGCTTGTAGCTAATATAAATAACATTACAGCAAAAGGTAAAAACATTTTTAAGGGTGAATATAGGGTAGTAATCTTAAAGATAATCAAAAAAAAGCTTACACTGTCTTTAACTGGGTGTATGTGACTCTTCCCAATTCTTTTAGCTGCATGAATTGGAACATATACAACTGAATAACCAGCTCTAAAAAAGGCCATAGTGCTTGTAGTAGGATAAGAGAAGCCATTGGGTAATAAATATAAAAATTCGCGAAATTTCTCTGCACGAACTGCTCTAAATCCTGAAGTCAAATCTTCCACAATATGATCTGACATATAAGAGGCTAAATTATTATATAACTTATTCGCAATTCCCCGTCCAACACTTGCCTGTGAACCCTTTTGTCTTGCACCGACGACTAAGTCATAACCTTCTTCTATCTTTGCTAAAAGTCTTGGAATATCTTGTGGATCGTGCTGACCATCAGCATCCATAAATACAATCACATCACCCGTTGCTGTTCTTGCACCTGTTTTAATAGCTGCACCATTCCCCTTGGAATAAGGATGAGTAATCACTTTTGCACCAGCTTGTTCTGCAACTTGTTTAGTCTGGTCCGTAGAACCATCATTAACCACAATAATTTCAGCACCTTGGTATAATGCTCTAATTTGAGTTATAGTTTCACTTATTGCTAATGCTTCATTTTTAGCAGGTAATACAATACTAATTAGCACGAATAATCCCCATTTTTTCGTGATCTTGCTGCAGATCCATTATTAGATTCCGTCTTAATTGCCTAATTTCTTGATTAAAAAAGTCGCGTGATTTAGTTAGTTCTGAATCGGGCTGTTTAAGGTATTCTAATTCAGCAATATTTAGCAACTTTAAAGCTAGTTGCCGATAACCATGATTTCCTAAATCTGCAACCATAGCCATTGATTTATTCATATCTGGATCTAATCGTATAGCCTGATCATAATATTTGTATCCTAATTCTGGCTCTGCTAAAGCAACAGATAATAAGCCCTTCAGCACTAATATCATTGCTTCAAGATTTGGAACATTCTTATAAGGGGAATTAGGTTTTATTAATGCATCCAATACATTTAGCATTGGTTTAGCATACATAGCTGTGTTTTTCTCATTACCAATGATTATCACTGTAATATCACGTGCACGTATCAAAGCCTGGGGATCTGAACGATGTGTGGCAATATGCATTTGTAGTTCTGAAAAATCTTCTGTACTCGCTGTTCCTACTTTAATTTTTTGTTGCAACATTTGAAAAGCAATTAATCCACTTTGTGGATGTTTTTTTAATGCTTGTACTAATAAATGATGGGCTTCACCATATTGTCCCCTATCTGATAAATATTGAGCCATAAAAACTTGGCCTCGTTCCGAATTCGGATTATTTTGTGCCCAAAAAAACTCTAATTTATCATTATCTGACCATAAAACAGACCTTTGCCATGTCATCCAAGCCAATAATGTTATAATTAATACACTAATAAGAACGACAACTTTAAGCTGTATTTTTTCAGCTAATGCACATAATCCCGCAGCTAATGGTAAAAACATGAAAATTGCCGCAATATAATTTCTGTGCTCAAAGTACAACTCTAATCCTAGAACTGTAGACTCTATCAAATGTGCAGCAAAAAAGAATAAAATAGCCAAAGCAATTAATGGATAACGGCTTCGTACAATAAAGCTGGCAATGAATAAACCCAGTAAAAATACTGCACTGAATAATGTAGAAACGGGTGAAAACCAACCACGAGAAACAATAAAACCGTCTTGTAACAAACCAGAACCTTCTATGCGCGGCATCCATAACCAACGTAGATAATCCGTAACTATACGACCTTCACTCCATAATCTTTCAACTTGATTAAATGAGCGATTTGGCCAAAGATCCTTTGAGAAATCGATATAGCGAATGAGTAATACAGCAATTGCAACTGATGGTAACCACAAGCATACAGCCCGCCATTGCCAAATCGGTTTTCCCATTCGTTGTGGATTACAAAACTCAATGACTAATATAAGTAAAGGCAGTAAAGCTCCATTTTCTTTACTAAAAGTTGCTAGTAAAGTACCCAAACCAACAGATACAGTCATTAACCCATAAGCCATCAGTGGCTTATACTCAATTAATGCTCGTCCTTTTAAATAGCCAATCATTGCAATCAAACTAAATAACAAAGGCAATTGTGCCATTCGTTGAATGACATATAAGGTTGTGGATACAAATAAAGGATGTATTAACCAAAAACTCGTTGCTAGTACTGCAATCCATTCTATTTTTTGTTGAGCATAACCATAACTTTTTAATAATAGACGTATAACTATAAATAAAAATAGCCCACAAAGTAAATGAATATAGAGATTTAGCCGTTTAAATGGCTCAGCATTTCCTAACCAACCTGCTTCTTCTGTCCAACTGTCTGCATGTACTAAAAAACTCGCTAAGGCAATCGGTCTTCCAGTTGGACCTGAACCTCCATTAGTGACAAATTTTTTTGCAGCATTCCAATCATGCGGATCGCCATAATGACTCATTTCAGCTAAGTTATAATAATCATCAAATAAAAAACCACCTTTTAAACCAGGGTAATAAACACAAAAAGCTAAAAATAAACTCAAGAACAAAGTGCCAAATGGTAATAATTTTTTTAATGTTAATACTCTGCTCATACACCCAACGTAAAAATATCTTAATTTAGCTTATAATAAAAATAGCCCATAAGGGCTATTTTATATTTGATATTATATAACTATTATGGCAAGTTAGCTTTCGGTACATATTTATTATCAATATCACCCCCAGACTTAACTAAAGAACCATTAGTTCCCATGCTTAGTGTTAATGTTTTATTGGCAATTAAATTCGAAGTACCTGTACTTCTATATGTAATGCTGAATGTACATGGTGCATTACCAGTACTAATTACCATAGACTGAACATATTTACCACTAAATGTACCGCCGCCACAGTTACCATTTTGCAAGTTATCTGTTACATCAGTTTTCTTACCGCTTGCCATAGCAACACCTTCTGTTGCTTGCGAACGAGCAATGTAGTCTTGATAAGCAGGAATCGCGAAAGCAGCCAAAATACCGATAATCGCTACAACGATCATTAATTCAATAAGAGTAAAACCCTTTTGCATAGATTTCATAACATTCTCCACAAATGTTTTTGTTTATTTATAAGCTTTGTAAGCTAATTTATAGTTAGCACTAACTGTGCCAAAGCTGATTATAATAAAATTGACAGAAAAAACAGCACTTTAAAAAAATAAAATTGTTACAACGTAGTTTTAATGTTTTTTTTAGTAAAAAAGTGACACTTTGTGTCACTAATCCACCTATTTTCTAGCCTAAAATAATGGGATTATTCCACAATTCATTATTTTGCTCTTGAATGGATTGAGCATAAAATTGATTAAGCACTTCACCGATATTCATTACCCCTGTTATGACAGCCAATTTAAACTGTTCCTGAGCCAACTGAGCAACCATATTTTTACAGATTTCATCCCAGATTATTTGCTGAGTGGCGGTTTTTATCCCTCGATCAATTACAATTTCAACTTTTCTTTCACATAAATTGATGTAAAGAAGTACACCACTATTATATTCAGTATCCCATACCCCAAGTTCTGCAAACAGCTGACGAGCACGCATGCGGGTATTTTGAAAATAAGCCTGATTTACAGGAAGATGACCTTCTATCACAACCTGGATTTCTCCAACATGATCATGCTCAGCCTCGGCGACCGCCTGAGCGATCGCTGCCTGGTCCTGTTTGGAAAAATAGCTTTTGGTTGCAGGCATATATAAAAAATGCTTTAACCAGCGCTTAAAACTGGGTTGATTTACTTCTTCTGTTTTAGGTTGGGTGACAATCTCTGTCGTATCTGTTGTTGTTACCATGATCCTGATGCTCCTCCCCCACCAAAGCCGCCACCGCCGCCACTAAATCCACCGCCACCGAAACCGCCTCCTCTGCCCCCTCCACGACCGGCAGATGAAAGTACAAGCTGAAAAATGGTTTGTGCAATTGCAGTGATGAGTAAAAAAAAGATGCCTACTCCAATCAACAAACTGGTAACCAAGCCAGCCCCATTGACCAGTCCAGCCACCGTACCCGCGACGGCTGCCGTAGAAGCACTCAGGCCTTTACCTACNNCAACAACTGGCTCATCTTTTGCAGTTTGTACCTGTTTTGACGCAATCGGTCTAAACAAGAAAACAATACCTGCAATTAAAATAAATAATGCTGTACTGAACGTTTTCTCTTTCGCCTGTTGTTCATGCAAGGCTTTTTCTTGCCGTTCTTTCAGCTCCTGCGCTGCGTTGGCTGCAACTTCAGGATCCATATTTAAAATACGTTCAATCTCGGCCAAACCTGCATCAATGCCTTGGGCATATTGAGCCTGCTTGAAATACGGTGTAATTTTTTGATTAATAATCCGACTGACTATTATATCCGGCAATACACCTTCCAGCCCATATCCGGTTAAAATCTGGATACGGCGATCATTCACCGCAATCGTCATGAGCAGACCATTATCCTGCTTTGCAGATCCAAGTTGCCATTTTTCAGCTACCCGCATGGCAAAATCAAAAATATCTTCCTGACCTGTGGTCGGTACAATCACCACACCAATTTGTGCTTTGCCCTGTTCATGCAGGTTGAGAATCCGTTGACTGATCTCCTGCTTTTCAGCAGCACTCAGCAAATTGGCCTGATCCACAACCGGTTCATTTAAGGTCGGCAGTCCACGGATCGATTCACCCTCTGCCATATTACTGGCAATTTGCGGCTGCTGGACTTCTGCCTGTGCTGGAGTTTTTTGCTGGATTTGATGGGCTTGTTGTTGCTCCTGAATGACCTTCCCTGCAATCACGGCATCTTCATTATCCGTGGCTGTTGCCACCTCACTTAAAGCAAATGAACTGGACAATATTGCACAACACAGCACCAGCAGTTGCAACACAATAGCGAGAGTACTTTTATTTTCTGGAGCAGACATTAGCGCATCCTTTTTTTATGCAGCTACCTGATTAATCAAATGAAACCTTAGGCGCTGTTTGTGCACCCTGTTCTGCACTGAAATTCGGTTTGGGATCCATGCCAATCACTTTAGCGGTCATCACCTGCGGGAACTGGCGTACATATGAATTATAGTCTTGCACAGTGCTGATATAACGGTTACGCGCCACCGCAATCCGGTTTTCCGTACCTTCCAGTTGTACCTGTAAATCACGGAACTGCTCATTCGCTTTTAAGTCAGGATAGTTTTCAGATACAGCAATCAAGCGTGACAATGCACTGGTCATCTGTGCCTGGGCTTCCTGATATTTCTGGAATAATGCCGGATCTTCCAATACTTCTTTATCCACCTTCAGGCCGGCCACATTGGCACGTGCCTGAGTCACTTCAGTCAACACCTGCTCTTCATGTTTGGCATAGCCTTTGACGACATTGACCAGATTAGGGACCAGATCTGCACGGCGTTGATACTGGTTTTGCACTTCTGCCCAAGAAGCGGTTACAGCCTCATCCTTCACCTGTAAAGTGTTATAGCCACAGCCTGATAAGGTCAGCGTACTGACCAGCGCCAAAGTAACAAATGTTTTTTTGATGAAATTCATTATGCTATTCCTCAATTATTTATTTGTATTTGTTTAAATAATTTTATTGTAAACATATTTACCCTTCAGTTTTGTTTGATTTATTTAGCATTCAAACCTTTTTTACTGGGGAAAATAAAAAAGCCCGATCATCAATCGAGCTTAATCAATAAAAAATTATGCTCAGCTATACGTGACTGCTGAAAATTCTTTTTGAAATTCTGGATGTAAATACTCTGTCGCCAGTCGTTGCTTCCAGTCATTCACAATATCTGTATAGTCAATTTCTGAAGGATGAAAATCGGCTTTAAAATAGGATAAATATTCAGGCAACAGCTGTACGAACATTTTGCCGATTAAATACATCCCTAAAAGATTACCGGTCACTTTAGGGATACTTTTTTTCCTGTCCTGCCAAAATAACCGGGTGGCCGAGTAGAAGGTCAAACTGGCAAAACCGGTGGTGACACTGCGCATAATCATACGGCGTACTTTATCGTCAGCATACACCTGCCGATACACATCAAAAGCGACCGCGCGATGTTCAATTTCTTCAATCGCATGCCAGACCCAGAGCTTAATTGTATCTTCATCCAGGCTTGCCAAGATTTCAGGATGCCGCAAAATATAACCCCCCAATAATGCGGTGAAATGCTCGAAGGCACAGGTAATTGCCAGCTGGATTTTAGGATGGAATCCTTTTACATAGCTGTTTTTACGCTCCAACCAAGCCTGAAAACGATCCAGATGATAATCATCGCGACGCCACGCAGCATTAAACTCTGCATGTGCTTTGGAATGCATGGCTTCCTGTCCGATAAATGCAGCGATCTGTGCCTGAAGTTTTTCATCTTTCACTTTATCGCGCACATTACGCACGCTATGTACAAAGAACTGCTCCCCAATCGGAAAAGTGGAAGATAAGGCAGTCAGCAAATGCGACATAAGGGGTGAATTGGCAAAGTAATGGCGACGAATCGCTTGCGGATTAAATTGTGGCTTACGTACTGTAATCCCACTCACTTTTGGACGATTTTGATATGATTTTTCTGCCGTCACTTGTGTCATTGTCTCAATCCTGAAAATTGATCAGATAATAAACACAGTATGGACAGCATTTTTTATCACAGATATGGCAGAAGCGCTTAACGGATTTGCGAAAAAGTTCATTTTATCTCCTGATTAAAGTCTTCCTTTATCAAAGGGAGATACAGGGCGATTCAATTGAAATACCCAATCGCCAAAATAAATGAAATCGTATAACTATTCCTATATCTCCTGGAATAGAGCGAAGATAAGGGAAAATTTAAAAGCCTGCCCTATTTCAAAGAACAAGAATTCTAAAAATCAGATTAAAAATATGCTGCTTGTGAGACAGTTTTCTTTAGCTCTAAAAAATGAATACGATTTTTTTAAATCCTCCCCCGACTCTCCCCTAATAAAGAGAGGCGTTATCTGGGCAATAAAAAAACCCGCCGAAGCGGGTTTTTTATTCATGTTTAATTTGAGATTAAACCTCAAGATAATCCAGGATACCTTCAGCAGCCTGACGACCTTCCCAGATTGCAGTCACTACCAGGTCAGAACCACGAACCATATCGCCGCCAGCAAAGATTTTCGGATTCGAAGTCTGGAATTTGAACTCTTGCTGTTCAGCTGCCACTACTCGACCCGAACCGTCCAGATTGATTTTTACATCATTAAACCAATCTGCTGGACTGGTACGGAAACCGAAGGCAAGCAGTACGGCATCTGCAGGTAGAATTTCTTCAGAACCCGGTACAGGCTCAGGACTACGACGGCCACGGCTGTCAGGTTGACCCAATTGCGTGGTGACAAACTTAACCCCAGTCACTTTGCCATTTTCACCGACAATTTCGATAGGTTGACGGTTAAACTGGAATTCCACCCCTTCTTCACGCGCATTTTTCACTTCGCGACGTGAACCCGGCATGTTTTCTTCATCGCGACGGTACGCACAGACCACTGAGTCAGCACCTTGACGGATTGAAGTACGGTTACAGTCCATTGCTGTATCACCACCGCCCAGCACAATTACTTTTTTACCTTCAACGCTGATGTATTCAGATGGATCTTTTTCCCAACCTTGGGTACGGTTCNNAAGCGCGTCGACCACCCCATCCAAATCTTCACCGGCAAAACCACCTTTCATGTAAGTGTATGTCCCCATACCCATGAACACAGCATCATAGTCTGCAAGTAGCTGATCAATAGTGATATCTTTACCAATTTCAGTATTTAAACGGAATTCTACGCCCATACCTGCAAAAATTTCACGGCGACGTTTCATCACGTCTTTTTCCATCTTGAATTCTGGAATACCAAAAGTCAGCAGACCACCAATTTCAGGACGTTTGTCAAAGACGACCGGTTTTACACCATTACGTACCAGAATATCTGCACAGCCCAGACCCGCAGGACCCGCCCCAATAATCGCAACTTTTTTATCTGTCCACTTGACGTGTGACATGTCTGGACGCCAGCCCAAAGCAAAAGCGGTATCGTTAATGTATTTTTCGGCATTACCGATAGTCACTGCACCGAAACCATCATTCAGGGTACACGCCCCTTCACATAAACGGTCTTGCGGACATACGCGACCACACACTTCAGGAAGTGTATTGGTTTGATGACACAGTTCAGCCGCCTGGAAAATGCGACCTTCAGCAATTAACTTTAACCAGTTTGGAATGTAGTTATGTACCGGACATTTCCATTCGCAATACGGGTTACCACAGCCTAAACAGCGATGCGTCTGGTTTGCCGCAATTTCCGCCGTAAACGGTTTATAAATTTCCACAAACTCTGCTTTGCGGACAGTTAGATCTTTTTTCTCTGGATCTTGGCGTGCGACATCCAGGAATTGAAAGTCATTGTTTAGGCGCTCTGCCATGTCTCTCTCCGTGGGTAGGTGCAGTCGGTTTATTTATCCGCTACACCTACCTATATATCTGCAAGTAGTGGAATTATTGTGGATCAGCTTTGGTCGTTTTCAAAAGCGTTTGCAAATTAGCAGCTTTTGGTTTTACAAGCCAGAATTTACGGCTGTAATAATCAAACTCATTGCGGATCTTGTACGCCCAAGCACTACCTGTCTCAGCAATATGCTCATCCAGGATACGAAGCAAGAATTCTTGATGTTCTTCCATCGCCTCGGTAGAAATACGGTTTAACTCGATCAGTTCGTGGTTGTAATGGTCAACGAAGTCATTATCCAGATCAAGCACATAAGCAAAACCACCGGTCATACCTGCACCGAAGTTATGGCCGACTTTACCCAGTACAGTCACAATACCGCCAGTCATGTATTCACAGCAGTGGTCGCCCGCGCCTTCAATTACAGCAAACGCACCCGAGTTACGTACTGCGAAACGCTCACCAGCCGTACCCGCGGCAAACAGTTTACCGCCAGTCGCGCCATATAGGCAGGTATTACCAATGATCGCTGTTTCCTGAGTCTGGAACGGCGAACCTTTCGGCGGGAAGATGGACACGCGGCCGCCTGCCATACCTTTACCCACGTAATCGTTGGCATCACCTTCAAGTTTAATATGTAAACCGCCAGCGTTCCATACACCTAAAGACTGACCTGCAGTACCGGTCAGATTGACTTTAACAGGATGCGCTTCCATGCTGAGATTGCCATAGCGACGTGCAATTTCACCTGAAATACGGGCACCAATCGAACGGTCACAGTTACCAATCGTGAAGCTATATTCCCCGCTGATACCGGCTTCAATCGCTGGTAACATTTCTGCCACCATCTTCTCAGCCAAGATACCTTTGTCGAACGGCGCATTACCTTCAACCTGACAATATTGCGCCTTGCCTTCAGCTGACGGATGTGACTCAAGCAATGCACTCAAGTCCAAGTGAGCATGTTTATCCGTTTCACCTGGCAACATTTCAAGCAAGTCAGTACGGCCAATCAAGTCTTTAAGGCTTGCAACACCGAGTGCTGCCAACCATTCACGGGTTTCTTCCGCAATGAAGTGGAAGAAGTTGATCAGCATTTCAGGTTCACCAATGTAGTGTTCCTGACGTAAATGATCCTGTTGAGTCGCAACACCTGTTGCACAGTTGTTCAAGTGACAGATACGCAGGTACTTACAACCCAACGCGATCATTGGAGTCGAACCGAAACCAAAGCTTTCTGCACCCAGAATCGCAGCTTTCACGACATCCAGACCGGTTTTCAAACCACCATCGGTTTGTACACGGACTTTGCCACGTAAGTCATTCACACGAAGGGCTTGATGCGCCTCACTTAAACCCAGTTCCCACGGCGAACCGGCATGGTGAATTGAAGACAGTGGAGAAGCCGCAGTACCGCCGTCATAACCGGAAATGGTAATGAAGTCGGCATAAGCTTTCGCAACACCGGCAGCAATGGTTCCTACACCTGGTTCAGAGACCAGTTTCACAGACACCATCGCTTGAGGGTTGACCTGTTTCAAGTCAAAGATCAATTGCGACAAATCTTCAATTGAGTAAATGTCATGATGCGGTGGAGGTGAAATTAGCGTCACACCTGGAACCGAGTAACGTAAACGCGCAATCAAACTATTTACTTTACCACCGGGTAACTGACCACCTTCACCCGGTTTTGCACCCTGAGCCACTTTAATTTGCAATACTTCAGCAGAAGTCAGGTACGCAGGTGTTACACCAAAACGGCCCGAGGCAATCTGTTTGATTTTCGAGTTACGAATCGTGCCATAACGTGCCGGATCTTCACCGCCCTCACCAGAGTTTGAACGACCACCAATGGTATTCATGGCAATCGCAATCGCTTCATGCGCCTCAGGAGACAAGGCACCCAGAGACATCCCGGCAGAGTCGAAACGCGGCAGAATATCTTCTACGGATTCCACTTGATCCAGTGGAATTGAATTATCTGTTTTCAGTTTCAACAAGTCACGAATCGTAGCCACCGGACGGTTATTCACCAGTTCAGCATATTCTTTAAAGTCAACGTATTGACCTGAACGAACCGATTTATGCAGCGCATTGATCACGTCCGGGTTAAAGGCGTGGTATTCCTTGTCGAATACGAATTTCAGCATACCGCCCTGATCGATTGGCTTGCGTGATTTCCACGCCAATGACGCCAGTTTTTTCAGATCATTTTCCAGGTCAACGAAAGTCGCGCCTTTAATACGGCTTGGTACACCAGTGAAGCATTTATCAACCACTTCAGTGGATAGACCGACTGCTTCAAATAGCTGACCACCACGGTAAGAAGCAACAGTCGAGATACCCATTTTTGAAAGGACTTTTAACAAGCCTTTCTCAATCCCTTTTCGGAAGTTCGCCTGTGCATGAATTGGATCGCCTAGCAATTCACCTTTGGCAATCAGGTCATTGATGACGTCATAAGCCAGGTAAGGATAAATTGCAGTTGCACCAAAGCCCAAGATCACTGCAAATTGATGCGGATCACGCGCAAGACCAGTTTCAACGATAATGTTGGCATCGGTACGCAGACCAACACTGATCAAATGGTGATGTACCGCACCTGTTGCCATGAGTGCATTGGCAGGCAAGAAACCTTGACGGATTTTCTTGTCCGAAAGTACAAGTAAGGTTTTGCCATCACGAATCGCTTGAGCAGCCTCGATGCAGATACGTGCAATTGCAGCTTCTAAACCTTCATCTTCAGCATAGTTCAAGTCGATGTCTGCAATTTCGTAGCCTTTACGACCTAAGGTACGAATCTGATGCATTTTCGAATTTGAAAGCACTGGGCTGGAGATGATCAAACGGTCTGCATGTTCAGGACCTTGTTCAAATACATTCTGCTCACGACCCAGACAAGTTTCCAATGACATCACAATCGATTCACGTAATGGATCGATTGGCGGGTTGGTGACCTGCGCAAACTGTTGACGGAAGTAGTCTGATACATGACGTACCTGGCGAGACAAGACTGCCATTGGCGTATCGTCACCCATTGAACCTACCGCTTCCTGACCGCTTTCTGCGATTGGACGAAGCAACTGGTCACGCTCTTCAAAGGTTACCATGAACATTTTTTGTGAGGCTTTTAGCTCGTCGCCTTTTAAGCCTTGATCACATAAATATTCTTCAAGTTCTGGGCTACCTTGTACACGTACAGAATTTTCACGCAACCATTCACGGTAAGGACGCATTTTTTTCAAATGGTTGCTGACATCTTTGGTGTCCAGCATTTTGCCGGTGAAAGTATCAATCACCAGAATCTGACCTGGACCTACACGACCTTTAGAAATCACGTCTTCAGGTTCATAACCCCAAACACCAATTTCTGATGCCAGTGTGATGTAACCATTTTTGGTAATGACCCAACGCGCAGGACGCAAGCCATTACGATCCAGCATACAGATGGCATGACGACCATCCTGAATAACCAAGCCAGCCGGACCATCCCAAGCTTATGNNCAATCCAGCCGGACCATCCCAGGCTTCCATGTGTTTAGAGTTGAATTCATAGAATGCACGCAGGTCAGCATCTAAAGTTTCAACGTTTTGCCAAGCAGGTGGAACTAGCATACGAAGCGCACGGAACAAGTCCATACCACCACCGACCAGAATCTCAAGCATGTTATCCAGGCTTGAAGAGTCTGAACCGGTGCGGTTCACAATCGGGTTAAGATCAGTTAGACCTGGCAATAACGGGTTTTCGAATTTTGGTGTACGCGCCATCGCCCAGTTACGGTTTGCGGTAATGGTATTGATTTCACCGTTGTGTGCAAGATAACGGAAAGGCTGTGCCAGTGGCCAACGCGGCAATGTGTTGGTCGAGAAACGTTGATGGAACACTACAATATGAGATTCCAGACGTTCATCTGCCAAATCTGTGTAAAAGTCAGCAATCGCTTCAGGCATCATCAAGCCTTTATAGCTAATTACTGTAGAACACAAAGTCGTCACGTAGAATGAAGGATCATTGCTTAACTGTTGTTCTGCACGACGACGTGCCAAGAACAATTTACGGTTAAACTCAACCTCAGTCACACCCATTGGGCAGTTGACAATAATCTGTTCGAATGCAGGTAGAGACTGCATTGCAATTTCACCCAGCGCATCATTGTTGGTTGGAACAACACGCCAAGCTAAAACTTTAAGACCTTCAGATTCAATTTCTTTGGCCAACACTTGTTTAGAATGTGCAGCAATTGCTGGGTCTACATTTAAAAATACAGTACCGACAGCAAAAATTTCACTTAGAGCGATATCACTGAGTTTTCTTGCTTCTTCACGGAAGAATTTTTTCGGCATTGCCAAAAGCAGACCACAACCATCCCCTGTCTTACCATCTGCGGCAATACCACCACGGTGTGTCATGCAGCTAAGGCTGTGCATAGCGGTCTTGACGAGATCATGGCTTGCATCACCCTGCATATGGGCGATTAAACCGAAACCACAGTTATCTTTAAACTCATCCGGTTGGTATAAACCTTGAGCGGGAGCTACAGTATTAGGCGATGGCATGTGCATAGCGTACCCTTCTTTCAACATGGCCCATAAAGCGGGCATCTAACAATCAAATATCTTCTTTGCGATTTAGTCCAATTTACTCACATCAAGATCAACATTGAGCAAAACTTCTTCATCCTGTCTAAGATAGTCTGATTTTAATCTTTGTACATGGATGAATTGCAAAAAATATTTTGCTTGGTTTACGCACTCTTTTAAAGCAGGTAAATTTGACAATTCGCACAATCATTGAATCTTTTCGCGCCAAAACAGGGACATTAACTCAATTCATGCACCAATAAAGCAAAAATTATGCCAAACCAAAAATTAAAGTGCTAAATGTTTTAAATATAGAAATATTAAAATTTCATTAACTTTAGAGTAATTTTCAAGAAACATATTTCGCACTATATTTGTGCATATAAATAATTTTATAACTCAAATTGCTCTATTTTAGAACTATATTTTTAATTAAATGGGTCACTAATTTCTTTTTCCGGAATCTTGTTTCCGCTTTGTTTCGGTGCATTCTCCATACCTGAATGTGACTGTTGGACATCTACCACATTACCCTGTTCATCACGCCGCGTTACTGTCGTCGTGGTGGTTGCATTTTTAACATCAGTCTCAGTGACAGTTGGCTTAGGCTGTGGTAAAGACAATAAGCTTTCATCCACTTTAGGTAATGGCGCAGATTTCGNNTGCCCATTTCGTCTGCACCCATGTCATTGACTAAAGAGAGATAATTTTTAATATCCTGCACTTTAGGCTGAACAGACTTTGGAAATTGTAGCGGCAATTGCTCTAATACTCGTTGAGCTTCATTTTTACTTCGGTAAATACCATAAAGAAGTACATATTGTTCAATCTGATCCTCACCACTCAGGCGTATATAAAAAAAGTTCTTGCGATCAGATTGTTTTTTTAAGAAGCTTCGAATCACGTCATCTTTAGTTGTCCGAAACAATTCGATGCTGCTTGCATTCTTATTCTCATTGACAAATTTGCTACCCCGAAATTCCGGTTCATAACTTCCCGTAGTCACTACACGTGTGGTCATTTCCAAAGGACGCACCTCTTCCTGAAGTGCACCCAGCAAGCTGGTTGCAGCAACTTTTTCAGGTTGGATCTGTAATTCGGATGCCGTTTCCGCAGATTTCTCTACCTCTATCAAAGCATCATTGTCAGTCATCGCCCAAAAAATAAGTGCCGCAAACAGACACACCAATCCACACGCCAGCCAGATATAGTTTTGGATACGTTGCCATTGTATACGGAGGGTTGCCATGAATTATGCCTTTTCTTGATTCGCTAAAATCGCCAGTTTCATCAATTCCACATCGAATTCTTTGCTGATAATTGCCTGTCCGAGTGACTTCATCAGCACCAGACGCAATTGACCATTCAGCACTTTTTTATCATGCGCCATATAGGCAAGAAATTGATCCAGGGGAATAGCTGGGCATTTTACTGGCAAATGAGCACGTTGAATGATTTTTTTTGTACGCTCTAAATCTTCGAGTGAAATCCAGCCCATCCGTTGTGACAAATCAGCCGCCATTACCATACCGGTAGCCACAGCTTCGCCATGCAGCCACACACCATACCCCAGATAGGATTCAATTGCATGACCAAACGTATGACCTAGATTCAGCAAGGCACGTTCACCTTGTTCTTTTTCATCATTGGCTACAATACGTGCTTTATGGGCACAAGAACGATATACAGCTTCGGCCAGTAATTTCGCATCTCGTGCAACCAGACTATCCACATTTTGCTCAAGCCAGACTAAAAAATCCCGATCTCCGAGCAAGGCATATTTAATCACTTCTGCCAGACCCGCAGATAACTCACGGTCTGGTAAGGTCGAGAGCTGCGACATATCCGCCAGCACAACTTGAGGTTGCTGAAAGGCCCCGATCATGTTTTTGCCAAGAGGATGATTGATCCCGGTTTTTCCGCCGACACTTGAATCGACTTGCGACAATAATGTTGTAGGTACCTGAATAAAATAAACGCCGCGCTGGAAACAAGCAGATGCAAAGCCAGCCATATCCCCAATCACCCCACCGCCTAAAGCCAGCACTGTGGCATCCCGGTTAAATCCGGCTTGCAACAAGGCATCGAAAATCAAAGTTAAATGTTCAATATTTTTATATTGTTCGCCATCAGGCAAAATACATGTTGCGACTGTTTTTCCCAAACCTTCAATTGCACGGACGTAATGCTGCAGATATAAAGGCGCAACCGTAGTATTGGTCACCACCATAACCTGTTTTCCGTGGATATACGGTTCCAGTAACGATTGAGAATCTAAATCACTGCCAATAAAAATAGGATAGCGGCGATCACCAAGTTCAACATGTAAAGTTTGCATGAAATTAAAACCGTTAATTAGACTAGCTTTGCTTCTTGAGAAACAATCATATGTAAGATTTTTTGCGCCAAATCACGTGCAGCGCCCTGATTTGTTTCAATAATATAATCTGCAATTTCACGATATAAGGGATCACGAATAGCCAATAAATCACGTAACTTTTGTTCAGGATTTTCAACTTGCAGTAAAGGACGGTTTTTATCCCGATAAGTGCGCTGTAATTGAATTTCGACAGGAGTATAAAGATAAACAACTATTCCACGTTGTTTTAAGAATTCGCGATTAGGTAACTGGGTCACTGCCCCACCACCGGTTGCAACAACCAAGTGCGAACGGGCAGTGAGTTCATCAATGACCATTGTTTCACGGTTACGAAATCCCTTTTCACCTTCTTTTTCAAAAATCCAAGGAATTGTCGCACCTGTTTTACGCTCAATTTCCTGATCACTATCAAGAAACTCCCGTCCCAACAGTTCCGCTAAATGACGACCAACAGTTGTTTTCCCAGCCCCCATTGGCCCTACCAAATAGATATTTGGCAGGGTTTCAAACTCATTGCTTGGCAAGGAGTCACCTATTTATTTTGTTAAATTCAAAATATATTAATGATTTCTTGAAACACTGTCATTAACAATTCGTGGTGTAACAAAAATCAGTAGCTCTCGCTTATTGTCAGACTTGATATCTTTACGGAATAAACGACCTACATAAGGAATATCGCCCAAGAATGGTACTTTGGTTTGTCCATTACGTGTTTCTTGTTCAAAAATACCACCTAATACAACCGTTTCACCGTTATTCACCAACACATTGGTATTAATTTGATTTTTATTAATCGTTAATTGACCGGTAGGTGTCGGATTTCCTGGAGTATCACTGGTGATGTTGAGTAACATTTGAACTTTACCATCAGGTGTGATACTTGGTGTTACATCCAAACTCAGTACAGCATCAATAAATTCAGTGGTAGAAACAGCATTTGCCCCACCACCTTCCGATGATTGATAAGGAATCTGTGTACCTGACGAAACTTTGGCTGTCTGTTTGTCTGCGGTTAAAACTTTAGGGGTTGAAATCACTTCACCATAGCCATCTGCCTGCAATGCAGAAAGCTCTAGATCAAGCATAAAATCAGACAAGCTAATTAAACCAAAGGCAATTTTACCTGCCGCATTAGTCACTCCTAAATCCACATTCAAGTTCTGTGGACGTTGAATGGTATATTTACCGTCATCGTCAGGCGTTTTTAAATCCCATAAGGTTGTATCACTGCCACCGACCAACAAATCATTATTTTGATTAATGCCTTGCGACAAGATCCCCCATTTCACTCCCATCTCTTTACTAAACTCTGTTGAGGCCCGAACAATACGAGCTTCCACCATCACCTGTTTTACAGCAATATCGAGTAAGTCAACCATTTTTCGGACTTTATCAATATTTTGTGCTGTATCGTTAATAATCAGCGTATTGGTACGAGTATCAACCGATATCGTTCCACGCGAGCTTAATAAACTTTCACTAGAGTTATTATTGTTACTACTATTTCCAGAATTACCATTATTCGATGATTTCGTTTGGGTAATCAGTTTTTCAATATCAGCAACCTTCGCATAACTTAATTGCATATACTCGGTTTGTATTGGCGCCAATTTAACACTTTGCTCTATGGCCTTCGCCTGCTCTTCTTCTGCTTTAATTAACTCGGATACCGGTGCAATCCAGATCACATTGCCATTACGGCGCTTATCCAGATTTTTGGTTTTTAGAATAATATCTAGAGCTTGATCCCACGGTACATCTTTTAAGCGCAAGGTAATATTGCCCTGCACACTATCTGCGGTCACCATGTTGATACCAGTGAAATCTGCCAGTAATTGCAGTACACGACGCACTTCAATGTCCTGGAAATCTAAAGAAATCTTTTTACCTGTATAAGCATTTGCTGCCTTAGGTTTTAATGGATTCTTATCTTCAGGCCGTTTTAAGCTGATAGTCAGTTTGTTATCAGTCTGATAAGCCATATATTCATAACTACCAGAAGTCTGAATGGTAATCACACCATTACTACCGTCATTGGTAGCATCGACCGTCGACACTGGAGTTGCAAAATCATTGACATTTAAACGACGTGCCAAATGTGCAGGAACTTTGTTACCCAGAGTTCGTACCATCACTTTGCTGCCTTGCTGCTGTACATCCACCGGAGTATTACTTCCCAATAAATCAACAACAACCTGGCCTTCACCCTGACTGCCGCGCTGGAAACCGATATTGGAAATACCTTGCACAGTTTTTTGAGCAACAACTTGCTGCGATGTAAATGCGTTCGCTGTCGCAGAATTAATTTTTAAGATAAAGGTATTGCCTTCAATACGCGTGGTAAAAGCACCTGCATCAGCCAAGTTCACAGTTAAACGTGCACGTTGTGCATCAGAACTTACATCGACTGAAGTTGCCTCTTTAGTGGCAACAGGAATGCTATTTTGTTGTATGTTTTGTTGTGCTTTATCAAAATCGAGAATTAAACGTGATGGCTGCTCGAGTTGGTACGCCTGTGGTTGTGGCGGCAAACCATTGAACATGACACGAATTTCTGTGCCCTGACCTACAACCTGCATTGGCACAATATTGGTCATACTCACCTGTGCATTTGCAACCTGCATGATCGCGATCGCAACAGCGCCCATAGAAAATTGACGAAACAAATGGTTCATTGTATTGCCATCCCCAAATATAAAATCTTTAAAACTATTATTCATTTTTATTCCTTTAAAACTTAAGGCGCTGGTCCAAGCAATACCAGACTTCTTGGACGTTCCACATATCCTTCTCGTCCATCTGGAATAATTTCCACCAGATCAATCTGCGTCGGCGTAATATTGATTACACGACCATGATTCATCCCCATATAACTGCCGCGCTGTATCCGCTCTATTTCACCATCAGGGGTCTGAATCAATGCCAAAATCTGGCCGGACTGGCTACGCATACTTCCTTTCATATTCAAGGATTCAATTGCATAACTTTCTAAAGGTTGCAGTTGGCGTGATAAATTAGGATAGACCCGTTTTCCTGACATAATTTTCAATTCAGCAGCCAGAGAACTCGGCAAAAAAGGACTTTTCAGCTGGTGTGCCGAATAATTAAATGTCGGTACAGGTGGAAAAACTGGTGCAGGCTCAATTGGTAATGGGGCTTGATTGCGAATACTTGCCATTTGTTCATTCACAGCATCAATACGCGAATCACAACCCACCAGCAACACACCGAGCATCAGACTTAGAGAGATTTTTTGTAGTTTCATTACTGTGTCCCTCCAGCTGTAGCGGTGGAGTTAGCATCTACAGTTTGCGTTTCTGTCGCTTCAGCATCCGTAACTCCAATATAACGATATGTTTTAGCTTTAACATTATAATTCACTTGAGGAATATCAGATTTTTTCTCTTTATTTTCAGATGCTGTAATTTCAAAATCATGCAAAGTCACAATACGGGGTAGTGCAGCAATCCCGCTCACAAAAGAACCAAATGCGTGATAATCGCCGGTCGCTTCAATAGCAATAGGCTGTTCAATAAAGAATTCTTGCTTAATTTCGTTTTCCAAACGGATGTTTTTGAATTTCAAGCCTGAATTCACACCCGTCACGTTGATATCTTCAACAAGTCCAGGAATCTCGGTTTCTTTCGGCAGCTGCTCCAGTTGCTGATTAAAATTCGCCTCCATTTCCTGTAACTGTGCTTGCAATAACTGCAAGTTACGAAGTTTGGAATCTTTTTCACGAAATTCATTGAGCAAGTTTTGCTCTTGAGCAGCAGCATTGGAAATATCTTCCAATTTACCTTTAATTGTTAAAAAATAACCCAGCATACCGATCGCCAGCACAATCGCAATCCAACAGGTGATTTTGACAGATAATGGCCAACTGCCATAGTTATTCATATCCAAAGTATTGAACTGCTGAAGGAACTTATCCAGCGTCATTTTCTTTTTAGGAACCGCAGCTTCATTTGGATTTAATTCATCAAGTTCATCGAGACTCATTTTGCTGCCTCCACGGTTGAATTCACTGTATCGGATTGTGCTTGTTGTGGTACTTCTGGTGCAGCAGCTTGTGCGATTTCATCCAAGTCAGCAGTCACCACAAATGAACCATAGCCTTCTTCAATACGCGGAACCACTGAACTTGGGGCTTTATCTTTCTGTTCTTCAACAGCTAAAAAAGAATTCATAAAAGCGTTACGATACCAGGCAGATGATTCCAGATTACGCAAAAATTCTGCCACTGTATTTGGACTCTCAGCTTTGCCCTCAATGGTGAATTTATCACCAGTACGTACAAATTTAGTGATATACAAATTACCAGGTGTAACCCGAACCAGTTCATCAATCAGACGCACTGCAATCGGACGTTGTCCTTGCAAGCCTTGAATCAGCTTCATACGCTCAACAATGGCATTACGCTGTGCTTCCAGACCTTCCAGAGATTTTAATTGCACATCCAGATTTTGGTTGGTACTGGTAATCAGCTGATTGGCCTGTTCTTGATCTTCAAGTTTATGGTCATAATAAAACCATGATAATGTCACCGCCAAAGCCCCGATTAATGCAGCCCCAATACAAATGGCGATAAATTCTTTTTTTCGTTTCTCTCTTAGCTCATCACGCCAAGGGAGTAAGTTAATTCTTGCCATTAATCAAAACTCCTCAATGCCAAGCCACATGCCACCATGAGCGAAGAAGCATCATTCTCTATTTTTTTAATATCGATTTGTGGAGAAAACCCCATTTGTAAAAATGGGTTGGCAATCGTCACGCGATAACCCAATTTTTGTTGTAGTAATTTCGCCAGTCCTGGAATGTTGGCATTCCCGCCAGCCAATAAAATATGGTCAATTTCATTAAATTGTGACGATGAGAAGAAGAACTGCAACGATCTTGCCGCTTGCTGAACCACCGCTTCCAGAAAGGGTTCTAAAACCTCAACATCATAGTCATCCGGTAATGAACGGCTTTTCTTGGCACGCCCCGCTTCTTCAAAAGACAGACCATAACGATTTTGAATTTCCTGAGTCAGCTGTTTACCGCCAAATACCTGTTCGCGCGTATAAATCACTTTATTATTTTGCATGACTGATAAAGTGGTCATGGTATGACCAATATCTAAAATCCCGACCGTATTTACCCCCATAGGTAAAGTGTCGGAAAATACTTTATAGGCATTTTCGATAGCAAAGCTTTC
>DKLL01000172.1:0-1549 GCA_002455755.1 Acinetobacter sp. UBA6641 | reverse complement strand
ACACTGCCTTCAGGTAAAGGAACCAACGCATAACTTTCAACCCAGTACCTATTCCCACTCTTAACAGAAAGTTCTAACAATTTAACAGAAGTAGAACTAATATCTACTCCCACTAACCCCTTATTTGGCTTACGATATAACCTGAGCACAATATAATTCCTATTATTTTTTTATCCCCAATAAAAGTAACCTACTAATCAGTGTTGGTCTATAATTTTATACAGATACAATAACTCATCTAACAATCTGTATGGGTAAAGGCTATACTGACCGCCAATTAGTTTGCTATTAGCTCTTATTAAAACTTACTTGTCATGAAAAAGCTATCACGTTCGGGCCATGTTCATCCATTTTTTTTGATCATAATTATAGTTTTGGTCTCAATTCCGATGGGATTTTATGGCATGTATCTCTATATTGCCCCCTCCCTACCTAAAATGACCACCTTAAAAAAGGCGCCATTATTAAAACCCTTACAAGTATATAGTGCTGATAATGAGCTTATTGCTGAGTATGGCGGAAAACTATCCGTTCCTGTGGAATACAAACAGATTCCAAAGCCCTTTATTTCGGCTTTTCTTGCTGCAGAAGATTCATCCTTCTTTGAACATAGTGGTATTAGTTTCAAAGGCTTAGGACGTGCGGTTAGTGAAACCATTACCGGTTCCAATGTACAAACCGGTGGTTCTACCATTACCATGCAGGTGGCAAAAAACTATTATTTGACCCCTGAACGCACCCTAAAACGTAAACTGACAGAAATTTTCCTAGCTCGTAAAATTGAGCAAAACCTGACCAAAGAAGAAATTCTCACCCTGTATGTGAATAAAATTTTCTTGGGTAAAAATGCCTATGGTATTGCTGCAGCTGCAAAAATTTACTACAACAAAAATCTGGACCAGCTCAGCATTGCCCAAATGGCGATGATTTCCGGTCTGCCTAAAGCACCCTCAAAATATAATCCTGTGGTCAATCCTAGCCGTGCCCTGGAACGCCGCAACTGGATTCTTGGGCGTATGCTGCAGTTGGGTTATATCAATCAGACCCAGTATAAACAGGCGATTGCTGAACCGGTTAACCTGGACATGCCAGACCGTGGCATTAATAATAAATATCCCTATGTAGGTGAAATGGTCCGTTCAGAATTGGTGGAAAAGTTTGGTGAACAAGCAATTGATTCTGGCTATAAAGTTTATACCACGATTAATAGCCAACGGCAGGCTTTTGCAGAACAGTCTGTACAGGAAGGTCTGGAAGCCTATGACCGCCGACATGGCTGGAGAGGCGCTGAAGCGCATAACAAACCGCTTTCTGAATTTATGGCGTATGCAAATACCTATCACNNCACGTACAGCTTCACAAATTGTTAAAGTAAACGATATTATCCGATTACGCCCGAATGACAATAAAACCTCTTGGGCACTGGTGCAAATTCCTAAAGCGCAAGGTCAGCTGATTGCATTAAACCCGAACAATGGCGCAATTGAAGCAATTGTGGGGGGCTATAACTTTTATCAGTCTAAATTTAACCGTGCCTTGCAAGGTTGGC
>DKLL01000174.1 GCA_002455755.1 Acinetobacter sp. UBA6641 | reverse complement strand
GGCTTCCGGCTCTTCGCCTACAGGCGCGATACAGTAGATCGTCACTTCAGTCTTATCGACAGAAATCGGGCGCAGCACACGGATTTGTGAACCGAACTGATCCATGAAGTAAACGTTTGGATAGATACACAGGTTACGTGAACGTTCGATCATCCACTTCGCCATAGCTTCGCCATATTGCGCAGTGTATTCATCTTTCTTGGCAAAGTTAGGACGGTCTTCCGGGTTAGCCCATTGCGTCCAAAGCAGCATATGACCGTGTTCAAAGCCGTAAGAACCACCGCCTTGTTTGCCCCATGAACCTGCGCTCATGGCACGGATGTTATCGCCAGCTTCTTTTTCTTTACGTTGCTGAGTCGTTGCAGCATAGTTCCAGTGTACAGCAGACACGTGATAACCATCAGCACCGTTTTCAGCAGTCAACTTCCAGTTACCTTCATAGGTATAAGTCGAAGAACCACGTAAAACTTCCAGACCTTGCTCAGACTGATCCACGATCATGTCAATGATTTTAGTCGCTTCACCCAGGTATTCTTCCAGAGAAGGAACATCCGGATTCAAGCTACCGAACAGGAAACCTTTATAGTTTTCAAAACGGGCAACCTTTTTCATGTCATGTGAACCGTCTTTGTTAAAGCAGTCTGAATAACCCGCTTCAGCCGGATCTTTGACTTTTAATAACTTACCTGAGTTATTAAACGTCCAGCCATGGAATGGGCAAGTATAAGTTGCTTTATTGCCTTTCTTGTTACGGCACAATTGTGCACCGCGATGCGAACAGGCATTGATCATGGCATTCAGTTCACCTTGACGGTTACGTGCAATGATGATCGGCTGACGACCCATATAGGTAGTATAGAAGTCGTTATTGTTTGGAATCTGGCTTTCATGTGCTAGATAAACCCAGTTGCCTTCAAAGATGTATTTCATCTCAAGGTCAAACAGGGCCTGGTCTGTAAATACTGAACGGTGTAGTTTAAATTCACCAGATTCATAATCATCAACCAGTAATTCGTCAATGCGGTCTAAATGGCTGGTGTTAATTACGGGAATACGAGGCATGTCCTTTCTCCGACTTTCCAAGGGGGAAGTCAGCGGGATATATCTCAAGGCATATCCCGCTTCTTAATGTATTAAGCGCTAGCGCGGCGACGATCAACTTCAGTAGAAGGCGCGTCTTGTTTCTCTTTCACGAGTTCAATATCAAATTGAATGTGTTTGAAAGGACCGTTTAGACCACGTTTTGCAATTTCAGCTTCATCAGTCACGTCAACCGCAGTTGCAACCAAGCCTTCACGAGTAGCGAATGCAAAGTCATCCCAAAGGTACTTGTCGCCTTCGATGTTAAATTGCGTGGTTAATTTGCGGTAACCCGGTGCAGAGATAAAATAATGCACGTGAGAAGGGCGGTTACCGTGACGACCAAGTTTGTCTAGAACAAATTGAGTCGTGCCTTCTGGAGGACAGCCATAACCGACTGGCATTGTAGTCAATGCAGTATATTGACCATCGGCAGCAGTAATAATGCTGCGACGCAAGTTAAAGTCAGATTGTGATTTATCAAAGAACGAGTAGTTCCCCAGGCTGTTGGCATGCCAGATTTCAACTTTGGCACCTTCAATGAGGTTGCCTTCTGTATCTTTTACTGTACCTTCAATGATTAAAGTCGGGATTTTGCCTTCTTCAGAACCATCGTCCATACGCGCGAAGCTTACCGATTCCGGTGCACCAANNACGAAGCTCACTGTTTCAGGCGCGCCAGCGACATATAACGGACCTTCAATGGTACGTGGCGTACCGCCAGTAATGCCTGCTTTGGCATCTGCTTCATCTGCACGTAAGTCTAAGTAGTGTTCCAGACCTAAACCTGCCGCCAAAAGACCCAATTCATTGGCTTGACCTGCATCAGTCAAATATTCCAGACCTTTCCACAATTCAGATTGTGAGATATCAAGGTCTTCAATCGCTTGGAAAAGATCCCCCAATAAACGCACAACAACCTGTTGTACACGTTCATCGACAGGCCCCGTCGCTGTGTCGACATTCATTTTTTTAACAAGTGCATCAATTTCTTGGCGATTCATACTATTGCTCCTGAAGTATGTATACATTTTTTGGTGGCAGGCTGTTTAGCATTTACATTTGCTGGCTAAAGCTGGCTGGCCACAATCCTTGGCATTACCTTTTAGGGGTGGTTTTTTTGCAGCAGGTGAATGACTTCACCCTTTTGCATTTGGTTAAAATTAGCGATCATCTTCACGAACTGAAGAAGGATGGCGGTTTAAAGCCATTACTTCGATATTCATGTATGGATAGAGTGGAAGCCCTTGCAAAATGTTGTGCAACTCTTCATTGCTCTCGACATCAAAAATACTGATGTTTGAGTACTGACCCGTAATGCGCCAGATATGACGCCATTTACCTTGACGCTGTAAATCTTGTGAATACGCTTTTTCAACCGCTTTAATCTGGTTGGCTTGTTCAGTTGGCATATCTAGCGGAATATTTACATCCATGCGTACTTGGAAAAGCATGTCTAACTCCTTCAATTACTGACGACGCAAGTTGTCAATTTTGTCTAAATCCAGTTCGATACCTAGACCAGGTAAAGTTGGTAAAACCAACTCATAGTTCTGATATTGAAGCGGTGTTTTTAAAATTTCTTCAGTTAGCAGTAATGGACCAAATAACTCTGTGCCATAGGCCAAGCTTTCAAAAGTTGAGAATACATGCGCTGAAGCAATCGTACCGACCGGTCCTTCAAGCATGGTGCCACCGTACAGGTCAATGCCTGCAAGTCTGGCAATTTTTCCAACTTCACAACCTTCAATCAGACCACCTGACTGGGCAATCTTTACTGCAAACACTGATGCACCGTTGTTACGTGCAATCTGATAAGCACTCTGCGGACCGTATAATGATTCATCCGCCATAATGGCAATATCGAAGCGACGGGTTAAACGCTGCATTGCATCCAGATTTTCAATCGCACAAGGTTGTTCAATCAGGTCGACACCGCCATCCTGCAATAACTGAATGCCTTTAACCGCTTCAAGTTCTGACCAGGCACGATTGACATCGACACGAATCGAGATGTCTGAACCCAAAGCTTTCTTGATTGCTAAAACATGGGCAACATCGTCTTCAACAGGACGTGAACCGATTTTGAGCTTGAATACGTTATGACGTTTCAGCTCAATCATTTTTTTCGCTTCGGCAATGTCTTTCTCAGTATTACCTGAAGCAAGCACCCAAAGTACCAGCACGCTATCACGCAGACGGCCACCGAGGATTTCACTTAACGGCAAACCTAGGCGCTGAGCCTGAATATCCAGTAGCGCAGTTTGAATGGCACATTTAGCAAAACGGTTACCATTGATATTGCGTTTAAGGGTTTTAATCGTTTGAGCGATATTTAGACCTGAAAGTGATTTCAGTAACGGTGCAAAATATGTTTCAATATTGGTTTTGACGCTTTCCGGACTTTCATCCCCATATCCCAATCCACCAATCGTGGTCGCTTCGCCCCAACCAATGAAACCATCCTCAGTGGTGACTTTTACCAACACTAATGTTTGGGTTTGCATGGTTGCCACAGCCATCTTGTGCGGACGGATGGTTGGAATTTCCACCAGCAACGTTTCTATGGATTTGTACATCTTTAAAATTCTCGATCTTGCTTTATGCTTGTCTTGTGATATACCTTAAAAGAATGGTTATTAGTTGTCTAAGATCAATTTTGCATTTTATTATGCTTTAAAGGTATGGAGTATCATGGAACTAAGACATTTACGCTACTTTGTAGCAGTCGTAGAAGAGCAGAGTTTCACTAAGGCGGCGGAAAAACTGTTTATTGCTCAACCACCTTTAAGCCGACAGATCCAGAACCTTGAAGCAGAGCTGGGAATCCAGCTTTTTGAACGAGGCAGCCGCCCATTATTAACTACGGAAGCCGGGCAATTTTTTTATCAGCACGCCGTTAAACTTTTGTCTAATGCGGAAGAGATTAAAGCCATGACCCAACGGGTCGGTATGGCGGAGAAAACCATTACCATGGGTTTTGTCGGTTCTTTGCTTTATGGCTTATTACCGAAAATTGTCTATTTATTTCGTCAGCAACAGCCGCATTTAAAAATTGAACTGATTGAAATGAGCACCAAAGACCAGATTCAGGCCTTAAAAGAAGGCCGGATTGATGTCGGTTTCGGCCGTTTAAGAATTTCCGATCCGGCGGTCCGGCGCATTCTGTTGCGTGAAGAGCGGCTGATGGTCGCCATGCATTCCAGCCATCCGCTTGTGCAACATCAAAGAGGAATATTCCTGACGGATATTGTGGATGAAAACCTGTTTTTATATCCCAGCCATCCCAAACCGAATTTTTCTACCCAGGTCAGATCACTGTTTTCAGAATATAGCCTGGACCCGAAAAGCTTGAAGGAAGTGCGTGAAATCCAGCTGGCTTTGGGTCTGGTGGCTGCCGGGGAGGGTATTTGCATCGTTCCGGAAAGTGCCAAAACCATTCAGTTGCCGCATCTGCACTATATTCCCTTGCTGGATGATGCTGCGGTCAGCCCGATATTTCTGGCTATTCGCAGCATGGATGAAAGTGAACATATCCGGTCACTGTTTGACTGTATTTATCAGGTCTATGATCTGGAAGCGATTGCTTATGACCGTAGCTTTATCTGAACATTGACCGGTATCCGTCGCACATTTCTGGCTGGATTCACTCCAAGTTCTCACCAGCAACCAATATGCAGACTCATCCTGACGGGAGAGGGTTTGCATATTTTTTTATCAGAAAAATGACTAAAAATGGTCAGGCTGAATGAGGCGTTTTGCAGATATCTTTAAAGTATTGCACCGATCTCAAGGAATAGGCACTCAACTTTTAAGGTATGAATATATATGCAAACGGTTTTGGACATTTATTCGCATCTTCTGCATTGTGTTGTCACAAACAGGACTTCACAATAAGGAGGTGAGGCATGTCCAATAAAATAAATATCAATACATTAATTGATGAAGCAAAATTTACGCGATTTCATTGGGGCGTACTGATCTGGTGCCTAATGATCATTATCTTTGACGGTTATGACCTGGTGATTTATGGAGTGGCGCTACCCTTGCTAATGCAGGAATGGGCACTCAATACCGTACAGGCGGGGTTACTGGCCAGTACCGCATTATTTGGCATGATGTTCGGTGCCATGAGTTTCGGAACCCTGTCCGATAAAATTGGCCGTAAAAAAACCATTATGATCTGTGTAACACTGTTCAGTGGCTTTACCTTTTTAGGTGCTTTTGCCAATAATCCGGTTGAATTTGGTATTTTGCGTTTTCTGGCCGGTTTGGGAATTGGCGGTGTAATGCCAAACGTGGTTGCGCTAATGACCGAATATGCGCCAAAACGTATTCGCAGTACCTTGGTTGCGCTGATGTTTAGTGGCTATGCCATTGGCGGAATGGCTTCTGCATTATTGGGCGCATGGCTAGTACCACAGTTTGGCTGGAAAATCATGTTCTATATCGGCATTATTCCATTACTGTTTTTACCGGTTATCTGGATGTTCCTGCCTGAATCGTTGATGTATTTAACTGCGAAAAATCAGACCGTAAAATCGCACGGCATTATCCGGAAAATTGCACCTCAACTCAGCATTCAGCAGGATACGCAATTTGTTCTGAATGAGGTGTTAAAAGGCGACGAAGCTCCACTTAAAGCGTTATTCCAGCAAGGCCGTAGTTTCAGTACCTTTATGTTCTGGATTGCATTCTTCATGTGCCTGTTGATGGTGTATGCCTTAGGCAGCTGGTTACCAAAACTCATGATCCAGGCGGGTTATTCACTCGGCGCCAGTATGATTTTCTTATTTGCCTTGAATATTGGCGGCATGATTGGCGCGATTGGCGGTGGTGCCTTGGCAGACCGTTTCCATATTAAAAAAGTCCTGACCATTATGTTCTTATGTGGTGCGGCAGCGTTAATCTTACTCGGATTTAACAGTCCACAATTCGTGTTATATGCGCTGATTGCTGTGGCTGGTGCAGCGACCATTGGTTCCCAGATTTTACTGTATACCTTTGTAGCACAGTATTATCCAACCACAGTACGTTCAACCGGTATGGGATGGGCGTCAGGAATTGGCCGTATTGGTGCAATCGTTGGACCCGTGTTAACAGGTGCATTGCTAACCATGAATTTACCGCATCAAATGAACTTCTTTGCTATTGCGATTCCCGGTGTAATTGCGGCGTTAGCAATCTTCATGGTGAACCTGAAAGCTTCTGTAGATGCGAAAGCGCTTACAGCATCTAATGCGAACAACAATTCAGTTGCACAAAAATCAATTCAATAATTTATTTACCTTTTCATTAACTTACTGTCATCAATGATATAGATTGCCATCGTAAGCGATGGTGATCTGTTGCTAGAATTTGATTGCAAAATAACAAGCGAGTTTAGGATGAGCGCGAAAACATTAACCCAAACAACTGATTTACAAACAACAACGGTTCTACCAAATATGCAGCGTACGCTCATGATGAGCATGATTGCATTAAGCATGGGCGGGATGAGCGTTGCAGCGCAAGCACAAACCCAGCAGCAAAATGAAATTGAACAACTCAGACAGGCAGTTCAGGCTTTGCGCAGTTTGGTTGAGCAGCAAAAAGTACAAAGTGCACAAACCGCGACAGCAAT
>DKLL01000039.1 GCA_002455755.1 Acinetobacter sp. UBA6641 | reverse complement strand
TTTTATTTAAAAAATTTGCAATACTAATGGAATATCACGAAATAGATTCTAAGAAATTTCCTAAATTTTTTAGTAATGTTGATAAAATTAATATTGAAAAACAAGTCAAAGAAGAGGAAAAGCCTGAAAAAGATTTTTTAAGTGCATTATTATCAACTGATGATGATTTACCATTTTAATTATGTCTAGTATCGTCAACTAATTGTTGTTGATGTGGTACAGCAATAG
This sequence comes from Acinetobacter sp. UBA6641, assembly GCA_002455755.1. Lineage (GTDB taxonomy): Bacteria > Pseudomonadota > Gammaproteobacteria > Pseudomonadales > Moraxellaceae > Acinetobacter. Next base: position 6,272 of record DKLL01000039.1, on the reverse strand, counting down.
CCTCCCACTCATCATAAGTCAAAATAGGTGGAAAAGCGGCTACTAATTTAATATGTATTAGTTCAGACTTAATCTGACACAGAGCTTGAGGCATGGCCGGACGTGCAGAATCCTGTTTTAGACCTGCCGGCAATACACCGCCCATAATGACTTCATCGAGTTGTTCTGGAGAGATCCCAGCACGGTCAATGACAGCCTGAATGACCACAGTGCCAAGTTCTGGTGTGCTAAGATTTGCCAGGCTACATTGGAAGCTGCCCATTGGTGTACGGCAGGCAGCTACAATGACGATTTTTTATAACATTCAGTGCCAACGTTCAATCTTCACATTGGTACTGAACTGAAATAATTTTGAATAAATAGATAAAAACAAAGCAGCAACAGCTGCTTTGTTAGAAAGAATAATCTACTGGACGATTATGCTGCCTCGAACTCATCGGTAATAAGCGGAACACCGGTTGCTGCCAGAATTTATTCTAAGCTTACGTCATTGGCCAGCTCGACCAGTCGAATACCTGCTGGGGTAATATCCATCAAACCCAAATCTGTGATGATACGATCGACCACTGCCTGACCTGTTAAGGGTAAGGCACATTGCTTGACAATCTTTGGGTTGCCATCTTTAGCGCAGTGTTCCATCAAGACCACAACTTTTTGTACACCAGCCATCAGATCCATGGCACCGCCCATGCCTTTGACTTTTTTGCCCGGGATCATCCAGTTGGCGAGGTCACCTTGTTCCGAGACTTCCATTGCACCGAGAATGGCAATATTGACATGACCACCACGGATCATTGCAAAGGATTCAGAACTGGAAAAAAATGCCGCACCTGGTTGTGCCGTCACGGTTTGTTTACCGGCGTTGATCAGGTCAGCATCCACTGTATCTGTCGTTGGGAATTCACCAATCCCCAATAGGCCATTTTCTGATTGGAGCCAGACACTGATATTTTCCGGGATATAGTTGGCGACCAATGTTGGCAGTCCAATACCTAAATTGACATAAAAGCCATCTTGCAATTCGAGGGCAGCACGTTGTGCCATTTCATTACGTGTCCAGGCCATGACTATACTTCCTCTGTTTTCAAGGTCATCTGCTCAATGCGTTTTTCTGGTTGAGCATTGAGCACAATGCGATTGACATAAATGCCAGGCAAATGAATGTCATCAGGATCCAGTTCACCAATTTCGACCACCTGCTCGACTTCCACAATGGTAAACTTACCGGCCATGGCACATTCCTGATTGAAGTTGCGAGCAGTTTTACGGAACACCAGATTGCCCGCTTTATCGGCTTTGTAGGCTTTAACCAAGGCTACATCTGCCGTCAAAGAATGTTCGAGAATGTAGTCTTTGTCCTCAAACTCATGGACTTCTTTACCTTCAGCAATCAGTGTGCCGACACCGGTCCGGGTAAAGAAGGCCGGGATGCCAGCACCGCCAGCACGCAGCTTTTCTGCCAGCGTGCCTTGGGGTGTCAGTTCGACTTCGAGTTCTCCACTTAAATACTGGCGCTCAAACTCTTTATTCTCACCTACGTAAGAAGAAATCATTTTCTTGATTTGCTTGGTTTGCAGGAGTTTACCCAGACCAAAATCATCTACGCCGGCATTATTGGAAATACAGGTCAGACCTTTCACACCGGTTTCTTTCAGTGCATCAATCAATGCTTCAGGAATTCCGCACAAACCAAAGCCGCCTACGGCTAAGGTTTGGTCATCAGTAACAATATCTGCTAAAGCTTCTTGTGCACTTGCGACAAGTTTATTCATGTGAATCGCTTCCTCAATTACTGCTTGGTCTTAGCTGTAACTTCATCAAGTTCTTCAGCGTGTAAGAATTGAGTATGATGTGGAGCCTTCTTGGTTCGGGTCCATTCTTCTAACATGTCATGCTTCATTTCTTCGGTAATTAGGGCAATTTTTTCTGCTGCTTTCGGATCGTCATAGGTCAGTTCAATACGATGTCCATTTGGATCAAAACAATAAATAGAGTGGAATAGACCATGGTTGGTAATGCCTAATACTTCAACCCCATTTGATTCGAGATGTTGTTTGGCTTCAACCAGTGCAGCACGGTCTTTAACCCGTAAAGCAAGGTGTTGTACCCAGGTCGGGGTGTTGTCATCACGGCCCATTTCCGGTTTGGTTGGCAGTTCAAAAAAAGCGAGCACATTGCCATTGCCGGCATCCAGGAATAGATGCATGTATGGATCAGGTGCCTTGGTAGATGGCACGCGGTCTTCGGCAAATGCCAGAATAAAGTCCATGTTCAGGTTTTTTTTGTACCATTCCACAGTTTCTTTGGCATCTTTACAGCGGTAAGCAACGTGGTGGATTTGTTCGATATGAATGGTCATGACTAATATCCTTATTTAGTTAGCATCAATTTGTACTTCAGGGCTAGCTTGCAGGAAAGCTGGCAGCGTGAGGCAGTGTTGGTAAATTGCTTCAATTTTTGGATAGCCTGATAGATCAATATTGAAGCGTTTTGCGTTATAGATTTGTGGAATCAGGCAGCAATCAGCCAAGGTAGGCTGTTCGCCAAAACAGAATTGACCGTTGGACTGTTGCAATTGTGCTTCCAGACTTTGCATGCCGAGCTGAATCCAGTGTGCATACCATTGATCTTTTTTCTCATCAGTGACCTTCAGGTTGCGCTGCAAGTATTGAAGAACACGCAGGTTATTGAGCGGATGAATGTCACAGGCAATGCTCTGGCAGAACGTACGGATTAGCGCGCGTTGTTGCATATCTGCCGGCAGTAAGGTTATTTCAGGATGGCTTTCTTCCAGATATTCCAGAATGCTCATCGACTGGCTGAGCGTGAAATTCTCATCAATCAGGGTCGGCACCAGTTCACTCGGATTGATCTGACGGTAAGCATCGGAATGTTGTTCACCTCCATTTTTCACCAGATGTACAGGAATGATTTCTGTGGACAGACCTTTCAGATTCAATGCAATCCGAACCCGATAAGCCGCTGAACTGCGAAAATAGCTATACAGTTTCATCTGCAAATGTCTCTCAGGGTACTTATTCGGTAAACGGGAATTCAAGCGCAGGCAAGACTTTGCCGGAGACTTCACCAAAACCGATGCGCAGACCATCTTTTTCACAGAAGCCTTTCATGATGATGGTGTCGCCATCCTGGATGAAACTGCGCTGTTCGCCATTGGATAAGGTCAACGGTTTGGTTGCATTCCAGGCCAGCTCCAGCATCGAACCATAAGAATCTGGTGTAGGGCCGGAAATGGTCCCTGAACCCATCAAATCACCAACCTGAACATTACAGCCGGCAATGGTGTGATGCGTCAGTTGTTGTGCCATAGACCAGTACATGTATTTAAAGTTGGTCTGGCAGATCACATCGGCGTGGTCCTGGTTTTCCGGTTTAAGTTCAACCGAAAGCTGGATATCATAGCTATTATCAACGTTTTCTTCGCATAGATACGCCAATGGGCGAGGGTCTTGCACCGGACAGCGGGTCTTAAATGGTTCCAGTGCTTCCATGGTCACAATCCATGGAGAGATAGAAGAAGCAAAAGTTTTTGAGTTAAATGGACCGAGCGGCACATATTCCCACTGCTGGATATCACGCGCAGACCAGTCATTAAACAGCACCATTCCGAAGATATGATCCCACGCTTGTTCAATGGCAATTGGTGCACCCGGCTGATTTGGCTTGCCCACAATAAAACCGGTTTCCAGTTCAAAATCCAGTTTGCGACAGGCTGAGAAAATCGGACGCTCTTCGGTTGGCAATTTGATCTGACCAGAAGGGCGAATCACTTCAGTACCGCTCACCACGACAGAACTGGCACGACCGTTATAGCCCACCGGCAATTCGGACCAGTTTGGCAATAGCGCATTTTTGGGATCGCGGAACATGCAGCCGACATTGGTAGCGTGTTCTTTTGAAGAATAGAAATCTGTATAGCCTGGAACACGCACAGGCAAATGCAGGTTCACCTCTGCCTGTTTAAAAAACACCTGTTCGATGAGGGCGGAATTGTCACGCAAAGTAGGGTTGTCCGCTGCAAGCAGATCTTGCAGTTCAGCGCGGATTTTTGACCAGTTTGCCTTGCCGCTTTCAATAAATTTATTCAGTGTGGGTTGGTTGAAATAACGCTCGCCAGACTGAAGGGTTAAAAACCCATGTTCTTCCAGTGCAGCTAGATCGACTACCCATTCGCCAAGTGCCACACCCACACGACGCTGGCCTTCAGGAGATTCACTGAAAATACCATATGGCAAGTTCTGGATAGGAAAATCCGAGTTCTTTTCGACTTCAATAAACGACTGCAATTGATTGTTCATGTCAGCATTCCTTTACTTTTGGAATTTGGTTTTCATAAATCCATCATACTTATTTTTCTTAATTACACAATGGGTAATTTAATTATGTATAATGTAAATTAATTGAGGCGATGATTTTGAAGTAAATTTAGCTTCATCTCACGATCTTTTTTAGAATCTTGCTGCTTTAGGTAGTACAATAGCGATGCAAGATAAATAAAATTTGCAATAAAATAAGTAGCATACAGGGTAGGGCTATGACAGTAGAGGAAGAGAAGTCACAGGGTGGCGTACAGTCGCTAGAAATCGGTTTGACTGTTCTGGATGCACTGGTGGCGCATAATGCACCGATGATGCTCAAGGAATTGGCTGAGACTTTGTCGATGCATCCTGCAAAAGTCCATCGTTATGTGGTCAGCCTAGTGCGTAAAGGTTATGCCAAACAGCTGTATGATGGACGCTATAGTTTGGGGGAGCGTGCCTATTCGTTAGGGATGAATGCTTTAAAGCGGAGTGACTTGTTGCAGCTGATCCAGAATTTTATTCTAGATATTCAGCTACATTTAAATTGTAGTGTGCATGTCAGTAAGTGGTTTGCGGAAGGACCGGTGGTGGTGCAGTCGCTGGAATCCAATCATCTGATCAATATTATTACCCGTGTAGGTTCACGTATGCCGTTATTAAATTCGGCGACTGGACGACTGCATGCCTGTTATGAACCAGAAAGTGTGATTCAGCCACAGTTAAACAAAGAATGGGCAGACAGTAAAAATGCTCAGCGCTATCCCGAAAACTGGGAGCAGTTCTTACAACTCAAACAACAGATTTTGCAGCAAGGCTATGCTTCGGTAAGTGGTGAAATGCTGCCGGGTATCAATGCCATCANNCATCATGAGTTGGCACACGCGATCACCTGTATTGGTACCGATGATCAACTCCCTAAAGCCCATTTTGATGAAATCATTGCCTATTTATTGGAAATGAAAACACATATCCAAGCTTATATTAATAAATAAATTAAGTGCATTGAAGCCAGCTTTTAACGCTCAGCCCTAGCTTCAGCATCTGGAAATCATCTTGATGCTGAGATAGGGTAAACGCTTGGCAGCGAGCATTTTATAAGCGTTGACCCAGGCGCTGCTGTAGCATAGAGAGATCCTGTAGCGCTGTACGATAAAAAATTTTCAGCCCTTCACATAAATAATTCAGACCGGCTTCTTGTGTTGGTGCGGTGATAAACCAATTTTTCGGACACTCGCCAAAACACAGGTTTAAGAACTCGCAAGATTTGCAGTAATTGGGTAAAGACTGGCTTTTTGCATAAGCAAATTCTTGCTGTTTGCCGCTAAAGGCCAGATTGCCTTCATGGGTATTCAGAATATTGCCTAGTTTGTAGGCTGGATAGACAAAATGGTCACAGGCATACAGGTCGCCATTATGTTGCAATGCCATCGCTTTGCCACAGATTGGTGCAGTAGTGCATTTTTGTGCGCCATAGCCCAGCCTCAGTTCTCAGGGTATCAAACCAGTCATTTTCATGGATTTTTGCTAGAGGATAATCCCAGTATTCAAAATGTGAACCAATACCAAGCGGTACGAAAACATTTTTAACCTTATCCTTGAGCTGGATAACGGTCGCATAGTCCAAATAGTCATAGTGATCTTGGAAAATGAGTAGATAGTCAATCTCAGGAATATCTTCAGCTTTATATAACGTACTTCCCTTAAATGCTTTCACTAACAATGAGAAAGATGCAGCATGGTCACTAAGTACAGGATCAATCAGAATACGCTTTCCAGCCAACTGAATATAGTAAACAGAATGTCCTAGCCAAATCACTACATCTTGTTGTGGATTTAAAGCCAATAAATTTGTCTTAACAGTTCAAATAGTCTGTGTGGGTGCAGTTTGTTGTTTCTTTACCCAGAAATTACAGGAGATCGTTTCAATTTAGCGATCTCTAAATCCATCTT
>DKLL01000064.1 GCA_002455755.1 Acinetobacter sp. UBA6641 | reverse complement strand
AGGTAATCCGCCAGTACAGGTACATGCTGATGAACAGAATCAGGCGGCTTTACGTCGTTCACAATATACGACTGCTGCCGGTTTGTTGATGTTTAGCCAAAGTGATACGCAAGATACGATTGTAGAAACGACAGATCCCGAAAAACTGACGGTTTTCAAGCGGGTAGGTCGGGCATGGTCAGCATTAAACAATCAGTTAAAATCGATATTTTAAGTGAAATTTATTGGGAATATTGTAAGGAAGTTGTACGTCTAACGGCTTGCACTTGACAAGCGTGTGGTTGGGCAGCATCCTAAACTCAATTTTTATTAAGATCAAGGCAGTATACGGGCTTAAGTGACTGCCAATTACGAATTAGGAAATCCAAAGGTCATGGCCTCATTTGAATTTTTAGAAGATGATCAAAACGATAGCAACGGTCAAGCCCGTTTCACTGTATTTGGTGTTGGTGGTGCGGGTGGTAATGCTGTGCAACATATGCTTGAATCCGACATTCAAGGGGTAAAATTTGTTTGTGCCAATACGGATAAACAAGCTTTAGACCGTATGAATGCTCAATTCAAAATCCAGTTGGGTGAACAAAGCACGCGTGGTCTAGGTGCAGGTGCAAATCCTCAAGTGGGTCAAACTGCTGCTGAAGAAAGCCGTGAGTTGATTCGTCAGCATCTGGAAGGTACAGACATGGTCTTTGTTACTGCCGGTATGGGTGGCGGTACAGGTACCGGTGCTGCACCTGTGGTTGCTGAAATTGCCAAAGAAATGGGCATTTTGACCGTAGGTGTGGTGACGACTCCGTTTAACTTTGAGGGTAAACGTCGCCAGCAATCTGCTGAAAAAGGCATTGAAGCTTTAGAAGCGCATGTTGATTCCTTAATCATTATTCCTAACCAGCGTTTGCTTAAAGTATTCCGCGATATTTCCATGAAAGACGCGTATAAAAAAGCCGATGACGTATTGTTAAATGCGGTGCGTAGTATCTTTGATCTTGTGGTTCGTCCGGGTCACATCAACCTTGACTTTGCCGATTTGAAAACCGCCATGAGTACGCGTGGTTATGCGATGATGGGTGTGGGTTCAGGTCGTGGTGAAACCCGTGCGCGTCAAGCTGCCGAACAGGCAATTCGTAGTCCACTCTTGGATAACGTGACTATTATGAATGCCAAAGGCATTTTAATTAACGTGACCGGTGGTGATGATGTGACTTTCGGTGAAATTGAAGAAATTACCGATGTCGTCAACCAGATTGTCGATTTAGATGAAGGTCAGGTGTTCTACGGTACGGTATTTGATCCAGATGCACGTGATGAATTGAGCGTAACGGTGATTGCGACAGGTTTGACCCGTAATTCAGCAGATTCTGCTGATACGGTGAAACGTCCAGCAGTACAGTCTGCAACACGCCCTTCTAATCATGTGGCGCATGCTGTGGTTGAAGATGATGATGTTCCAGCTATTCAGCGTCAGCAAAATGAGGCGGCAGCCACACCATCTCCAGCAGTGGGTTCAGCACGTCCAACCCCGATGAGTATTCAAGATTACTTGAAAAATCAGCAACGTAAATAAAGATGAATCTTTGCAATCTGCATAAATTCAACAGAAAAGGTAGTCTTGCGACTACCTTTTTATTTTTTATCAATGGCTAAATATGCTAACGTATAGCGGTTTGATGAGCAGATGATAAAAAAACATGTTGAAACAACGCACCCTACAGCGTGTCGTGAAAGCGAGCGGTATTGGTCTTCATAGTGGGCAAAAAGTCTTAATTAACTTTGTGCCGCATCATGTGGATGGGGGAATTGTATTTCGACGTATCGATTTAGATCCGCCGGTAGATATTCCGGCAGATGCAATGCTGATTCAAGAAGCATTCATGTGTTCTAACCTTGTTCAGGAAAATGCCAAAGTCGGGACCATTGAGCATGTGATGAGTGCCATTGCAGGTCTGGGAATTGATAACCTGATTATTGAGGTATCGGCTTCAGAAGTTCCGATTATGGACGGCAGTGCAGGTCCATTCATTTACCTGCTCATGCAAGGTGGATTACAAGAACAAAATGCACCGAAAAAATTTATAAAAATTTTAAAACCTGTGGAAGCATTGATTGAGGATAAACGTGCAGTATTTCATCCCCATGATGGCTTTCAGCTCAACTTTACTATTGATTTTGATCATCCCGCATTTAAAAAAGAATATCAGTCTGCAACTATCGACTTTTCCACCGAAACTTTTGTCTACGAAGTCAGTGAAGCACGGACTTTCGGCTTTATGAAAGATCTGGATTATTTAAAAGCCAATAATCTGGCCTTGGGTGCCAGTCTGGAAAATGCAATTGGGGTGGATGAAACCGGTGTGGTCAATGAAGAGGGACTTCGCTTCTCGGATGAATTTGTNNCATGCCTTAAATAATCAATTATTACGCAATGTTAAAAGTGATCCAGGTAATTACGAAATTGTAACATTTGATGACATTAATCAATGTCCAATTTCTTATGTCAGTGTGACATAAGTCATTGTCTTTTAATGTAAGCGTTATAATGTAACAAAATGGACTGTTAAGTAGTTCACATATTTTTTTCTTAATTCAAAGGTATGCCTGCGTTGGTTACTTTTTATTGCTTGCCAAACGTAGCATAGCTTGGCTAAGCTTAGAGTCGCTTACAAAGTCAGCAGCACCGCGAAGTAAGTCTTGAGTATCTGGACTAAGGGATCTGGACAGAGATTGGGGTTTTATTGGGGTTTGTGTTTGAATTCTTAAACGTACTTGCATTTTTTGTAGGTCTTTAAATTCAGGCAACTGCGACAATTGAGTGATATATTGCTTTTGAAGATAGGCAAGTTGGCTAATCATGGCTTGATTTGCACCTGTTATCGTCAAAATGCCATGTTGATAACAAACAACTTGCCATTGTTCCGGTTGGGGCAATATCGGTTGAATGAGATTTGTGAGTTTCTGCCATGCAGCAACTTGTGTAGAGAGAAACGTAAAGTTTCCTGTTTTTAAGTGTTTTCTTGTTTGTTGAAAGACGTTCACTGGTTCCGACATACATTGTTCCTACATATTTATGTCTTAATCTTACGCACTTCTTTTAGTAGATATCAAGGAAGAGATCACGCAAGGACATTGATTAAGAACAGTCAAAAGAGGTTTTTATGCACACGCGACGTATTTTATTAGCGTTTTCATTGGCAGCTTCTGCCGCATCTGTAGCTTTTGCAGATTTAGTCGAATTAAATCCTAACTCTAACAATGCATCGCTAGATCGCATTGAACAATTGACCCGTACTTTAGCTCAAGGGTCGTATGCAGAATCAAATGACATTGATATTCCTGCTGAAACCCGCATGAACGTTCAATTGCGTAAAAAAACCATTGAATTAAACAATGAATCTTTAGCAAAAAAATACGGTTCAACAAGTTCAAACAGCTACTCTGGCAATGCTTATTCTTGGCTGGTGTCTCACCCTCTTCCCGAGATGAAACGTGTAAGTTCAAACTTTGGCGGCCGTACTATGGGCGGTCGTGCTGAAAACCATTCCGGTTTGGATTTGTCTGCGCCAAGTGGTACCCCTATTTATGCGACTGGCCCGGGTGTAGTAACCAAATCAGGTTGGGGGACAGGTTATGGTCAATACGTGGAAATTAATCACGGTAATGGTTATTTAACCCGTTA
>DKLL01000267.1 GCA_002455755.1 Acinetobacter sp. UBA6641 | reverse complement strand
TTAGTTCAGAGAGTTGTAACATCCACTTAAGCCTATGTAATATATTATGTAATTAAAAGAGTTCAAAATCCCTACATAATATAGCAGATTTTTCAAATGAATAATTATAAAAATATTTATATGAATTAAATTTTAAAAGGAATAATTGTAAACGCTCTATTGGATTTTTTTAAGAATTTAATTAGAGAGATTAGAGTTAAATTATTAACCATTTTAATAATTTAAAAAATTTTAAGTATTAACAATCTCATTACCGATTAAAACCAGCAACATATTTATTTAATAATGTATATAGCGGTTTTGCTTCAGCATTTTCCCGACTCAACCTGTTCAGGTGATCGAAAACTGTTAAAATTTCTTGCCATGAATAATATTTTTCATAAGATTTTAATATTCGGGAATGTTCAGTCTTCTCAACACTTTCCTGATCAATCAATAACTCTTCATACAATTTCTCGCCCGGACGCAATCCGGTAAACTGAATTTCAATATCACCCAGTCCATTTTCATCGATGGGCCGGAAACCACTTAAACGAATCATCTGCTTGGCCAAATCGACAATTTTCACCGGCTCCCCCATGTCCAGTAAAAACACATCCCCACCTGTACCCATTGCGCCTGCCTGAATCACCAGCTGTGCAGCTTCTGGTATGGTCATAAAGTAACGAGTCACTTCAGGATGGGTTACCGTTACCGGTCCGCCTTGGGCGATCTGCTTTTTAAACAGCGGCACCACGGAACCCGATGAACCTAAGACATTGCCAAAACGTACTATACTGATTTGTGTTTGCGGATTTGTTGCAGCCAGACCCTGACAGTACAGTTCCGCCATCCGTTTCGAAGCACCCATGACATTGGTCGGGCGCACCGCTTTATCGGTGGAAATTAAAACAAAGGTTTCCACCTTTTGGTTCACCGCAGCATCCACACTGCGTGCGGTACCAATCGAAGTGTTATAAATACCTTCAAACGGATTGGCTTCCACTAAGGGTACATGCTTGTAGGCTGCGGCATGATAAACCGTTTGTACCTGATATTCGGCAATAATACGTTCTAATTTGGCCTGATTGGTGACAGAACCCAGAACCGGAACAACCTGGATACCCGAATTTTGCAGCTCACGGTCAATCGAATACAGCGCGAACTCCGACATTTCAAACAACACGAGACATTTCGGCTGATGTTTCACAATCTGGCGACACAGTTCCGAGCCAATCGAGCCCCCTGCTCCTGTGACCATCACCACTGTATGTTTAATGTTTTTTTCAAGTAACTCAGCTTTGGGTGGTACCGGATCACGACCCAGCAAATCGATAATATCGACTTCACGGATATCCGAGACATGTACTTGACCGTCGACCAGTTGCGTCACACCGGGCAATTCCATGATTTTGACGTCTGCAGATTCAAACGACTCAATGATCTCCTTTTTGCGCGCACGCCCCACTGAAGGCATTGCCAGGAGGATTTCCTCAATACCGAATTTACCTAATTTATTCAGGGCACGTTTAGGGGAATAAATGTTTAATCCACTTAAAGATTGCCCTTGCAGGGAGTTTTTATCATCAATAAAGCAAACCGGCAGATAATCATCTGAACGGTTGAGGGCTGCTGCAATCTGTTGACCCGCAAGTCCTGCACCATATATTGCGACACGTTTACGGGTCTGTTTTTTGGCAAAGGTTTTAATCGTTGCATATCGAATGACAGCACGACTCCACCACATGTAAGAAAACAGCATAAAACCGTACATGAGCGGAATACTCATCGGGATAAAGGCGACATCCAGCTTTTTAATCGCATATAGCGCTACAATCTGAACAAAAGTTCCTATGGATATCCGTAACAAGTAATCTTCATTAAACGAACGGACAATCGCACTATAAATGCCCAGCAATGCAAAAATAGCTACTCCTAGACTGCCAATATACACATACCAGCTTTCTAAGCCTTGCATCACCTGAACATTGGGGCGTGCCAGACGAATGGCATATGCCAGCCACATCATGAGCGGCAAGACACACAGATCCATCAGCACCAAAACGACTTGTTTTTGGCGACGCGGTAAAGATGCTATAGATCGAATAATGTCTTTCACAAGGCGCTCGAATTTAGGGAATAGAAAATTAAACAAGGCGCAAATTATACGCCTTTTCTCATTTAGAGTTTAGTAATGACCTGCTGAATAGCATCCACTGTTTTATTCATGCTTTGCTCAGATAAAGTTGGATGCACCAAGAACATGAGGCTGGTCTCGCCCAACCGTTTCGCATTTGGCAAACTTTCAGCCGGACGCCAGCTGGTTCCCTCAAAGGCTTTTTCCAGATACACCTCTGAACATGAACCGCTAAAACATGGTACGTTCAGCGCATTAATTTCTGCCATGATGCGGTCGCGTGACCAGCCTTCTGGCAAGGTATCGACATTGACTTGCACATAACATTTATAGGCTGCATGCACATAATCACTGGATGGTTTTGCCACGGTAAAATATGGGCTATTTTCAAATGCTGCCTGAATACGTGCCATATTTTTATTACGTTTTTCTGTCCAGGCCGGCATTTCAAGCAATTGCAAACGTCCAATCACCGCCTGCATTTCCATCATGCGCCAGTTGGTGCCAAATGAATCATGCAACCAGCGAAAACCTGGTGGATGTTGCCTGTTATACACACTGTCAAAATTTTTGCCGTGATCCTTATACGACCACATCTTTTTCCACAATGTTTCATCATTGGTGGTGACCATACCGCCTTCACCACCGGTGCTCATGATCTTGTCTTGGCAGAAAGACCATGCGCCGACATGACCAATCGAACCGGCAGATTTGCCTTTGTACATTGCACCATGCGCCTGGGCACAGTCTTCAATCACATACAGGCCACGTTCTTCGGCCAATTGCATGATCGGGTCCATATCACACATCCAGCCGGCCAAATGCACACAGATAATCGCTTTGGTCTTTGGCGTGAGCACCGCTTCAATGCTACGGCGTGAAATGTTTTGGGAATCCAGTTCAACATCGGCAAAAACCGGATTCGCGCCTGCGGTCACAATCGAGCTTGCCGAAGCCAAAAAAGTACGTGAGGTGACAATCACATCATCGCCTGCACCAATCTCTAAGGCTTTAAGTGCTACATCCAGGGCGACTGTGCCATTGGCCAGTGCCACGGCGTGTCTGGTTCCTGCAAACTGTGCAAATTCCTTTTCGAATTCACGGCACTCCTGACCGGTCCAATAATTGACTTTATTGGATAAAAGGACTTTTGAGACCGCATCCGCTTCGGCTTGGGTAAAACTTGGCCACGGTTCAAATGCACTGTTTAACATGGAATTTTCCTGATTTTAAAAACTATNNACATGGAATTTTCCTAGCTTTAAATTCTATCTGGATTCAACGATACGCGCCGGATTGCCGACCACGGTAACGCCAGCCGGCACACTTTTGGTGACCACGGCGCCCATACCGACAATCGCACCCGTACCAATCACCAAGGGTTGATCGGGTGTGCCCTGCCTGATCATGGCACCTGCACCAATATAGGCATGGTCATGAANNGAATATTGCCGTTGCATTTTACGCCTGGTGCAAAAGTAACGAAATCCCCAATGATGCAATCATGCTCGACATAGCTGTATAAATTGGCGTGGAAGCATTTTCCAATTTTAATATTCGAGGTAATAGTCACAAATGGACTCAAGGCTGCACCTGCGGCAATTTCGGCTTGATCCATCAAGACCACATTATCGGCCTGAATCGTCCACAGTGAAATGCCGTCTGCTTCTAGACGCTGGGCAATTTTTTCCCGCACACGGCTATTGGCAATCGCAATTTGTACAGCTTTGGCATCTGCCGTTTCATTCAAAAAGTGCTGATAGTTCATGGCACGATGACCATTCACTGAAGCCACCTCAATTAAGGCATCATCAATAAAGACAATTTCAGAACTGTCTTGTTCACGGGCCAATTGCTGCCGTGCCACCGGCATGAGACTACGCCCACAGCCCGATGCCCCATAAATCGCAAACAGTTTAGTCATTTTTATGTTCCGCAGAGCCGGTAAATTTGCTCATGGTTGCCTCACCTTCCGCGCTGATATCATCCTTGGCCAGCACTTTTCTGATGGTTTTCAGCATGATTTTAAAATCGAGCCAAAGCGACTGATTTTCGACATACCATGTGTCAAGCTCAAACTTTTTTTCCCACGAAATGGCATTACGTCCATTCACTTGTGCATAGCCCGTGATCCCCGGACGGACATTGTGGCGTTTGGCCTGTTCAGCATTATATAAAGGCAGATATTCCATCAACAATGGACGTGGCCCGACAATACTCATCTCGCCTTTGATCACATTCCACAGTTCCGGCATTTCATCCAAGCTACTGGCACGCAGCATTTTGCCAAATGGGGTCAGACGCTCGCTGTCCGGCAATGGATTACCCTGCCCATCCACCGCATCTTTCATAGTGCGGAACTTGATCATTTCGAAGGGTTTGCCATGCAGCCCCGGACGCAGCTGACGAAACAGCACTGGTGAACCCAAGTTTTTACGCACTTTATAGGCGACATAGAAATATACAGGCGACAGAAGAATCAACGCTGTCGAAGCAATCACGATATCTAGACTACGCTTTAACATCAGCTCAGCTCCATTTCCGTCATCATATGGCGATTCACTTGATGCACATCATATTTATTCAGGGCAATCTCACGTGAGCGCTGGCCCATATACTCCATCAGTTTTGGATCTTCAATAAAGTACTTCATAGTTTGCACCAAATCATCCACCGATTTTACCCCGACCGAATAGCCATTCACCCCATTGGATACTGTTTCACGGCAACCTGGTGCATCGGTGGTAATCACGGCACGACCCATTGCCATAGCCTCTAAAACGGTACGTGGTGTTCCTTCTCGATAGGAAGGCAATACATATACGGAACTTGCCGCAATTGCAGGACGTACATCACTAAGCTTACCCCAGTAATTTACGGTTTTGTCGTTCACCCATGTATCGAGTTCAACTTGAGAAATGGCTGAAGGATTATCATCAATCCAACCGACCAGATGAAATTCAGTTTCGGGATGTTTGGCTTTGACGATTCTGGCAGCTTCGGCATATTCACGCACACCTTTGTCACCCAGTAGACGCGCGATCAACAGAAATGAAGCTTGGGTGACACCCTGCTCATTCTTCGGCAAGGGCAATACCGTAAAATCCTGCACATTCACGCCAGAACCATTCACCACCACAGCGGCTTTGTTGGCTGGCAATAAAAGCATGTCCTGGAACAGTTTACGATCATCCGGGTTTTGAAAAAAGACTTTGTCAGCATGTTTTAAGGCATAGCCATATAGGCCGTGCACCATTTTCTGAAACAGACTGCGTTTGCCCGATTCTACATTTTGAAAGGCATAACCCAGTCCGGTAATGAGCGCATAACGCTTGGGCACCCCTGCCAGCCATGCAGCCAAGGTACCGTAAATCACTGGCTTGATGGTATAAGACAGCACCACATCCGGTTTGATCTGACCGATCTGCCCAACCAGGTTTTTCAGCAGTTTTAAATCAGCCAGAGGATTGGTCCCGGTACGCTGCATGGGAATTTCATGCACCTGATAACCCAGTGCTTTCAGCTGGTCGTGTTCCTCGTTAAAGCTTGTAAGCTCAGGCGCCATGATATGAATCTCATAGCCTTGAGCGTGAATCGCTTCCAGCAATTTGCCGCGGAAATTCAGCACAGACGGCAAAAAGCTGCTGATCATCAAAAACTTCATTGTGCCGCTCTCCACACCTGCATATATTGCCCACTGACACTTTCAATACTGAAATTCTGCTCTACCCGTTCACGGGCTTGCTGCTTAAGCTGCAATTTTTCAGCTTGGCTTTTGCCCGCATAAGCTAAAATCGCATCTGCCAAAGCCCGTGCATTTCTTGGCGCTACAATGCTGCCAATACCTTGAACAATAAAGCGTGCATCGCCGACATCTGTACTGATACACGGCAGGCCTGAAGCCATGGCTTCAACCAGAACATTCGGAAAACCTTCGGTAATCGAGGTCATTAAGAACACATCAATCGACTGATAAAAGGCAGGCATATCATTAACTTGATCAAGCAGCTGCACCTTTTGGGCATCAAGTTGATATTGTTCAAACAAGGCTTTGACTTCAGGATTATCCAGGCTTGCTCCGCTACCTGCAATTTTAAAAACAATGCGGTGTGCTTTCAGCAAGCCCATGGTTTCAAATAAATAGGGATAGCCTTTTGCCATATGGTAACGTCCGGCGAAACCAATGACCAAGGGCTCATGTAAATCAGGATTGGGCTGAAATTTATCTAAGAACACACCATTGGCAATCACTTGGGCATTGTTATTTTTCAGGCCAAAGCCTTGATGTTGTTGCAAAGATGAATGCGCACAATAAATCACCCCTTTTGGCTGCTGTGCCAGCACTTTACTCATCGCTAATGCAATTTTGGTACTCAGCGACTCTTCTTTGGGAGAGGCCAAAGAATGATGAATGCCCCAAAAGATATCGGGTTTTGGGCTTAGACCGATGCAACTCAGACTGGTCAATACATTGGCATGGTACATCCAGCATTGTACTGTTGCAGGCTTTAACGCTTTAAGCAAAACACGCAGTTTTTTGATGGTGCTGAGTGTATTGATACCATTCCAGCCCAATGCATGACAGGACTGGCACTGTGCCAGGGTTTCGGCATAAACTTCCGAAGTTTTCATCAGCGCGATAATCACATGCGCATACTGGTCCTGGGTCTGCTGAATCAGGCGTGCCAGCATCATCTCTGCCCCACCCACTCCGGCAAAGTTGGTAATTACATGCACAATGGTCTGTTTTGGCTGATTCATGCGCAGGGCTCCATCAGCTCCAGATAACGCTGTTGCACCGTATGTTTATGAAATTGCAGGCAATGTTCAGCCAGTTCAGTGTCATCATACCTGACATATTCACCGAAAATCGCCTGTTGCATCGCCGCGGTCATGCCCGCCAGATCATTACATTCCACCAGTAAGCCAAATTTAGCATCCGCCAAAATTTCCTTTGGACCGCTCGGGCAATTGGTACTCACCACTTTAATTTTCGAGGCCAAAGCCTGAATCAGTACCCCGGGCAAGCCTTCCCAGTTTGAACTCAAGACAAACAGCTCGGCATATTTAAAATAGGCATAGGGATTGGGATCAAAGCCGGGCAGATCGACCACCCCAGCCAGACCCAGTTGCTGGATAAGGGATTCAAATTCGGCACGCAATTCACCCTCACCCAGAATAATCAAACGGGTTTCCGGGTGGTATTGATGCAAGGCATGGAAAGAACGAATCAGAAAACCAAAATTTTTCGCTTCGGTTAAGCGCCCCACCGCCAAAATGACCTTGTGTTCAGGCTGGAAGAAACGATGCTCAACCGTGGCCTGCTGTTTTTCAGCATAGATCTCGTCAATCACCGGGTTATAGATGGTGACTAAATTGTTCTGGGCATAGGCATAATATTCACGAAAATCCTCCAGCACGCCATTGGACACACAGACCACCTGACTGGCGGATGGATAGGTCATTTTAACCAGGGTTTTCAGCAGCCACTTTGCCATGCCCTGCAATTTCATATTTTTGGAAGGTGTGGAAACCTCGCGCAGAATCAACTGGACCTGACTTTTGGCCAAACGTCTGGCCAGGGCTGCAATAATATTGCTATGGGTCTGGGTCGCCACCAGCACATCATAGTCCACCGCCTGTAACAGTTTTTTCAGTGGGAAAATGGCATTGGCAACACGGCCACAGCTTAAATCAATCAATTGAATCTGCGGATCAACCTCGGACAGGAGTTTACCTTTTACCCCGCTGATGTCACAGACCACCACATCCACTTTACGTCCCTGCCGGACCAGGTTATTGGCCAATTGAATCACGGTACGTTCTGCCCCACCACCCCCTAAGCTCGGCAAAAAAAACATGATTGTATTGAGCATAACAGTACCTGCAATGGAAGAAATTAATGAGCATTTTTGGAGGCTTGCAGAGCCATTGCTCGTTCGACACGCTGCTGATAATCATGGATACCAGTCAGTTCTGAATCACTGGCACAAGTGGCCTGGATTTTGGCTTGATAATCTTCAAAGCTTGAGACCACCTTGGCAGGCACGCCAATTGCCACACTATTATCCGGAATATCCTTGGTGACCACCGAACCGGCGCCTATCACCACATTGGAACCAATCTTCACCCCCGACATAACAATCGTATTGACCCCTATAAACACATGCGAACCGACCTGAATCGGGGCAAAGCGTTGATAGCGTTTGCCGTGCTGGTCTTTGACCAGACAGGTACTGCCATCATGGGTGATAAATTTTACCCCTGAAGTGACCGTCACATCATCACCAAGACTCACCAGAAATGGCTCTGAACCCCAACTGCGAATATAGATACGGCAATTTTCACCGACCGTCACCCCTTTACGGCGTGCATAAGCCACGCTGCCCTTCGCAAAAAAATAAGCGAGATCAAACAGCTGTCGAAAAGCAGAAACCATAAATGCCATACGCATGACCTGAGTAGAAGAATCTAAATCGGAAAGGAGAAAATCAGTGCAATATTTTACGCTGAAAATAACCTAAACGATATGGATACGCCATCACACCGATTTGATTTTTTTAGCCGGAATTCCGACATAAACACCGGACTCAGGCAAAGGTTTAGAGACCAAACTACAGGCACCAATGACGCTATCATTGGGGATTACAACGCCATCCAGCACCGTGACCCGCGCACCCAGCCAGATATTTTCACCCAGCATCACGCCTTGCTTGGTAATTGCATCTTTCACCAACAGATCAGGTTCTCCAAATTTATGGTTGCTGGCAATAATGATGCTTTGCGTGCCAATGCGGGTGTTATTGCCAATGCTGACCCCGCCACAGCCATTGATAAATGACTTGGAATTGATGCTGACGTCCTGACCAATACTAATGTTGCCGCCAAAACATTTGATATAGCAACTTTCACCAATAAAGCTGTTATCGGCAATATTAAGCGTTGCACCCTGTTCCACAATCAGGCTGACA
The DNA here is from genome assembly GCA_002455755.1 of Acinetobacter sp. UBA6641. Lineage (GTDB taxonomy): Bacteria > Pseudomonadota > Gammaproteobacteria > Pseudomonadales > Moraxellaceae > Acinetobacter. Next base: position 922 of record DKLL01000267.1, on the reverse strand, counting down.
TGATCGCCAATATAGACATTTTTACCGATGCGAACCTGACCGGAAATTTCCAAGGTACACGCTTTACCAAAATATTTAAATTGAGTAGCAAAAGCCTGATTATAAACAACCTTGCGGCACTGTGCAGTGAACCAGTGCATGAGTTTTAAAGCTTTAAAAAACATCATTTTTGGATTCTCCACACAGAAAACAAAATGGCAAAGTTATAAGCAATCAGGGCAACCGGTACGGCAAGCAGCATATAGATTTTATCTTCAAGCAGCACATACAGGCCGAAGAATAAAATAAATTTAATTAATAATTCAATGATTTGCAATCTAAACAGGATATGGCTACTACGCTGCGCAATCAGGAAGGCCGAACTGGGCGGATTGCAAAAAATGGCCCAATAACCCAAGGCCAATATCTGAAAATAAGTCGAGATACCGACCCAGTCTTTGCCAAAGACCCATAAATACAGCGACTCTGGCAGCACCAAGAACACGGCAAACAGGGGCAAAGACAACAGACTAAGCAGCACACTGCTTTTCAGGGCTTCCTGGCTATTTTGCAGATGTTTAAATTTGCGGATAAAGAACTGGCGAATGGTTTGCGACATTAAATTAATCGGCACCCGCAAGGTGCGTTCGACGATGGCATAAAAGCCCATCGCCTGAACGCCGACAAAATGCGAGACCACATAATAAGGCAAGTTATGCGAAAAGCTGTTCAGCAAGGCATGTGGCGTATTGGAATAAATAAAGTCCTTATAGTGCTTAAACGCCTGCCAACTGACCTGATAAAGCTGATTTTTCACGATATAAATCAGTACAAACAGCAGCATCAGCACTGAACTGACGCTATAACTGTTCACTAAACTAATGCTCATCAGGCATGGTAAGCCCAGCTGCACCAGCACCACAATCAGGCTACGCAAAATATT
>DKLL01000148.1:11095-13509 GCA_002455755.1 Acinetobacter sp. UBA6641 | reverse complement strand
TATTTAGCAATAGCAAAAGTTAAATGTCAAAGTTCGGGAAATTTTGAATTTGATTCAAAATTTATTCCACCGATCTTGCATATTCATGCATCTGCCAGTCTGATGTCAGGTTTAAAACGTAGCCTGAACGTGATTAAAGCGAAAATTAAAGCGATTCAAAGCAACAACCGTGAAAATGAACAAAAACTCATCGAATTCCGCTCCGGTGACATTGTTTCTTTCTGGTTGGTCAATGCCTTAAATACTGCATATGCCAGCCTGAATCATCTTTTGCGATATCCCCATATTCATCCTGAACGATTATTTTTTGAATTACTGCGTTTAACCGGATCACTACTGACCTTTTCTAGCGGCTATGAAGTCGATCAGTTGCCTCATTATAAACATCATTATTTACAAGAAAGTTTTTCAAAGCTCGATGTTATTTTGCGTGACTTGCTCGATACCATTATTTCAAATCGCTATATCAGCATTGCCTTAAAAGAAACACGTCCCTCCTATTGGATGGGAAGTCTGGAGAACGACAAAATTACACGTGACACGCGACTGTATATTGCGGTTTCGAGTAGCCTGATGCAAAGCCATGAACTGGTTCAGTTAGTCCCGCTGCGGTTTAAAGTAGGTAATTCCGTGGATGTGGAACAGCGTGTTGTTGCCACCCTTCCCGTTATTCCTTTGCATCATCTCATACAAGTTCCAACTGCAATTCCAGTACGTTCTGGTGTCAGTTATTTTTAAGTTGAGCCCAACAATGAATTATATCAACGCATGCTGGATGCTGAATCAATATGCATTTATATCCCAGCCGGCTTTCAGGATATTTCGGTTGAGGTCATTGCAGTAATGAATAGCTAAGGGATCAGTATATGAATTATCAAGCACCTTCACTATTTGAGGATGGTCAAATTGGTTTAGGATTAGCCCCAACCGTAACTCAATCTAAAGTCAGCACTGCAACAAATCTTGTTGATTTATTACATGATGGTTTCTATGTGGTTTTTCTATTGAAGAATCAATATATCCCAGTAAATCCGGATGATTTTCGGAACAAAATTTTAAATCTGTTAAATCATTTTGAAAATCAGGCGCAAAAACTGCATTTTTCAGCAGAAGATATACATGATGCACAATATGCATATTGTGCATTGCTCGATGAAACTATTGTAACGCAACAAGATGCTCAATTTTTTGATTTACAGAATTACTGGATGGTCAGCCCCTTACAATTAAGCCTGTTTGGCTCCCAACTTGCTGGCCATCGTTTTTTTGAAATTTTAGAATCATTACGTAGCCGGGGTAAAGAACGTCTTGCAGCATTAGAAGTTTTTTATTACTGCATGATACTTGGCTTTCATGGCAAATTTCGACTTGAATCACTTCAAAGTTTAAATCACCTGATAGCCAGGGTTGGCGATGAAATTGACTTTTTGAAGGGCAAAAAGACTTCTTTTTCACCCTTTGCTGCCTTGCCTGATCAAATTAAGCATATCATTCATCGCGAATTGCCATTTTGGGGAGTTTTAATCTTTTTGGCTACTTTTGCCTTATTATCATTTCTATCCTTGAACTTTATGCTTTCAAATCAGAATGATAAATCACTTTCTAGTTATCAGAACATTATTATTCCGCCTGCGGAACAAGCTTATATTACGATTTATTTACCATAAAACTAAAAAAAGACAATCAGAACATGGCAACCCAATTTAGTAATCCAGATATTTCCAAGAAAAAGGTTTTAGAACTTACGAAAAATAGGCAGAAAATTTCAACAAACTTAGAAGTGTGCGTTAATTCAGCTGACTTTCAAATTAATAAGCCTGAACCAGATGATAATCATCCTGTTATGTATGCTAAAAATCAAGGTACTGATTTAAATACATTATTCAGCTATCAAATGGTATCAAAACNNTCAAAACATCCGAGCACTATTTATACTCAGGTAAAGTTTCAACAATATTATATCCACAACAGTATTGTGGCTAAAACGATTACTAAAATCCTCACCATACATTTAGAAACCGCCGTATCTCCATGACTATTGCCATTTTTACTTGTTTTCTATTTCTTGCCAGTAGTCTGGCCTGGTTATTTTCTTATGATTTACGTCTGAAAATACAAGACTTCTTTTTAATTCTTATTCCCCAAAGTAAGAAAAAATTTTATTCTGCCAGACAATTTGCTCAGCAGTTCAATGAGACTGCTGCCCCGAAACAACTCCAGTCGCATTGGCATTTACAACAATGGTGGATCCTGGTGGGAGGCTTTTCTCTATTTTCCAGCATCTTGATTTTTGCTTTTACCCGTCCCATTAGCCCGACCAAAGTTGAAGCTGATTATTTAAGAGATGTTGATCCTCAAATTTATGCATTGCTTGATGGGCAAATGCTTTCACCTCCTCCTGAGGTGGAACAATC
>DKLL01000148.1:0-11065 GCA_002455755.1 Acinetobacter sp. UBA6641 | reverse complement strand
TTATTGATGGTATTTAAAATCATGCAAGAGCGTTATGGCTATGAAATGGTTTTATTAGAAGGTTACCGCAGTCCAGAACGTCAGAATGCCCTTGCTGGCAATAGTCATATTACCCGCGCCAAAGGCTTTCAAAGTTATCATCAATTTGGTTTGGCTGCCGATATTGCATTTAAGCGAAATGGTAAAGTGGTTATTTCAGAACGTGACCCTTGGGCAATGCAAGGCTACCGGTTATATGGAACAGTTGCAGAGTCAGTCGGTTTAACTTGGGGCGGTCGTTGGACATCCATTCAAGATTATGGTCATAGCGAGTATCGTATGCCTGGGCTCAAAAAAACGGCTGAAATGGCTGAACAGTTAACTGCTGAAAGTCAACTGTCGGCCCATCATATAAATGCAGCTTTTGATTAATAGCAAACAAATTTAATATTTGAAGTTAATGAAGATATTGATTCATTTCATCCAGAACTTGTTGAGTTTTTTCAGCATGCAGCCAATGTCCAGCATCTTCAATGCATTGAATATTAGCATTCGGAAATTGCTGCTTGATTGCACTGAAATGTTCATCCTTGCTTATATAGGCGGATTTACCGCCACGAATAAATAGTGCCTCTTTTGGCCATGGCGGGATGACCTTCCAATCCAGGATTTCTGAATAGTGATTAAATAAAGCATCGACATTAAATAACCATTGCCCCTTATTAAAGGATTTCATTAGAAACTGGATCACCATTTCTTCATGTAAATACTCACGCATTATTTGAGTCGCCTGTTGCCGACTTTCAATCTGGGCATTTTCGACGGCAAATAAAGCTTTAAAAATTTGTTCGTGATGACTTTCTTGATAGGCAAACGGTGCCATATCCAAAATAACCAGTTGCTCTAAGCGTTGCCCTGCCTGATTTGCCAGTTGCATGGAAATTTTTCCACCCATGGAATGACCAATAGCAGAAAATTTATGAATATTTAAAGCATCCAAGGTTTCTAGAATATCTGCTGCCATAGCAGCATAATTCATTTCTGCTGTATGTGCTGAATGACCATGATTTCGTACATCAATTTGAATCACGGAATGGGATTCATAATATGCGCGCGCCAACATGCCTAAATTACTTAAACTGCCAAAGAGACCATGAATAAATACCAGAGGATTTTCTACTGTAGCGGCTTCATTAAGATGTATTTGGTGATTTAAAATCATGGACGTCTTTCATTACTTTTTAGATGAAATTATTTTTGAGTAAATTACTAATTTAATCAATTGCTAATTTTTTAAAATATTTTTTTGCTTAGGCTATTTGTGTAGATAAAAACTGGTGAATTTCCTTTTTTGGGAAGATGCTGGAAAGACTATAAAATAGAGTTTTAAGATGGAAAAATCAGGCTCAATGTCCTATTTTGAGCCTGTCTTCTACTCTAAATTGGATTATTTAAAATAATTCAGCGGTAATTTTAAATAGCGGATGCCGTTAGCTTCAGGTTCAGGAAATCTTCCCCCATCCATATTCACCTGAATGGCAGGTAAAATCAGTTTAGGCATAGATAAGGTCGCATCACGGCGACTACGCATCTCAACAAAATCTGTTTTAGTGGTATTTTCATTCAAATGAATGTTTTTATGTTTTTGCTCGGCAATACTGCTTTCACAGTGATATTCCTGACGGTCTTCGGGTAAGTAATCATGACACAGGAAGACCCGGGTATTTTCATCTAGTTGATAGAGCTTTTTAACTGAATCAAATAAATCGGCAGCACTACCCTTAGGAAAATCACAGCGTGCCGTGCCATAATCCGGCATAAACAAGGTATCACCTACAAATACGGCATCACCAATGACATAGCTTAGACAGGCGGGTGTATGGCCAGGCGTGGGAATGTTATAAGCTTCCAGCTCCCCTATTTTAAATATTTCTCCATCTTCAAACAGATGATCAAAAGCTTGACTGGCGTTAAAGTGCTTGATATCCAGATGATAAATAGCACTAAAGGTTTGCTGCACAATGGCAATTTTTTTGCTCATCGCAATTTGACCGCCCAATTGTGCTTTTAAATATTGCGATGCAGTGAGATGATCTGCATGAACATGGGTTTCTAAAATCCATTCTACGCTTAGGCTATTTTCATGTACATAATCTATGATTAAATCAGCCTGTGTGGTTCGGGTTGTTGCTGACGGCGCGTCGTAATCCAGTACACTATCAATGATGGCACAGCGTGAACTGACAGGGTCGCTGACCACATAACTAAAAGTATTGGTCTGCTGATCAAAAAAATGCTGAACTTGCGGATGTTGTGTCATAGCTGTTTTTCCATCAATTGGCGCTGAATAAGCATACCTGCAAACATAGCGACGATAAAATAAAGTGCTTGATAGTGCCCCAAACCGATTAAAGTCAGACTGGGTGCTGGACAAATTCCGGCAATTCCCCACCCGATGCCAAAAATCAAGCCACCGCCCAATAACTTAGAATCTATCTTATTGTTTTTAGGTAAATCAATGGCCTCTCCATACACTGTTTTAGGAGCTGGTTGATGAACCGCTTTTTGAAATGGAATAAATGCCACAGCGATGGCACCCAGCATAACAAAGGCGAGACTTGCATCCCACTGACCAAACAAGTCTAGAAAATCCAATACTTTTTTAGGATTAGACATGCCAGATAACATCAGTCCGACTGAAAATAATCCACCAAAGATAAACGCCCAGATGTTTTTCATATCAGAATGCTCCTGTGATATGGCGAATAACATATACCGTCACAAATCCAGCAAACATGAATGCCAGAGTTGCCATCATTGAACGTTTAGACAATCGGCTGATACCACAAATGCCATGGCCACTGGTACATCCTGCACCCATACGGGTACCGAAACCAACCAGCAAACCGGCAATAATCATCATGAGAGGACTGGCTTTTATTTCAATATCTGGTGTATGCAACATGCTATAGAAAAATGGCACTATAAATAACCCGGCTAAAAACCATAATGCTGGGGTTTTAAATACGGTTTGCGGATTCATCACTTGTGCAATTAAACCGCTCACTCCTGCAATACGGCCATTCAGGTATAAATATCCCACTACCGAAAGGCCGAGCAGAATCCCACCTAGAAATGCGAGCAGGAAATCATGCATGAGAGAATGCTCCAAAAACAATATACTTTTATATATTATATAATAAAATAATTAATAATGCGAACCCAATAGTGAATAAATAAATTGCCCCACATAAAAGCAATTTTTATCCGATAAACCACTATACTCCGCAGATATGTAAAGCAAAACAAAGGCAGGTGTAAATCTTGTTTAATTTGTTGTTCGCTAAGGAGGGTTTTGAAATATAGATATTTTTCTGTCTGCGAATACTAAGAATATAGATGTAATTGTGTATTTATTTCCTCGACAAGATTGATGATTACTGACCCACTCTATCTTTTCATCCTATTTCTGCATATTGATGATTGTTCTTTATTGCTCTTTTAAAGCTGCGTATTGATAAAGAGTAAAGATGTTTTTAGAGAGATATTTTTGCGATCCGTGCTAACTCCATGAGCCGGATATATTGTTTATTCTTCTACAAATTCTTTGAGTACTTTTTCTGCAAACCACCACGGTAACTGTTGCACTTCCGGATTCATTTTTAATGTTTCGGCTGCATCTATTTCGGCAATAAAAGCCGCTTTTTCACCGTTAGACGAGTTATCAAACAAATAGGTACGATCACTGGCATCAATCGCCTGCATAAGTAAATCCATACTGCGGTAATAACGTTCCACAATCTTTTGTTCGGGAACCGTATGTCCACCTACACTTACTCGATATTTAACCCGGGCAATATTAATTCTTGGGTCAACCGTGGAAACATAATACAAATAGGTTTTAAAACCCTGTTGCTGCGCGTGTTGTAGAAATTCAACCTTAGAGATATGTGACATTACCGTTTCAAAGGTAAAACTGATTTTTAAGCGCAAAAACTCCAGCCGGATATAGTCAATAATGCGTGCACAAAGATAAGAATCTATTTCTGATGCTTGAAACTGGATATTCCAGTCATCCAATACTATGGGTTCGTGTTGTAGTAAGGCAATAAGCTGCCCGGATTGAGGACGTTTTTTCTGTTTAAGGAAAGCAATTAAAGCTTGGGCTTTTAATGCAGGATGATAGCTCACTAAATCCAGTCGCTGACTCAAGCGAAGATTCTGTTCCAGTTCATCGGCATTTAAATAAGCCCCAATATGATGGGGCAATAAATATTCTTTGACGGTACTCTTTCCAGACCCATTAGGACCGGCAAACATCCTTATTCTTGGTTGAGGCATTCAGTTATACAGCTGCCTCTTGTTTTCTTTTGCGTTTTAAAACTTTAGGAAGATGATCAACACTGATATATGCTTGATGCAAGTCCGCAATCACGGTTTCTTGTCCATTCACTTCATGTTGTAACAGTTGCTGTTCTTTTGCATACACGACCGTTGCTACCGCACATGCTTTGTTAAAGGCATGACGGAAAGCATGGATGGCAAGTTTAGGAATCATGTCATCCTCATATTCGCCTGCTTTCATGATGGTATAAGCTGTCATGGAACAACTCCCGTTACACAAGGTGCATTTGCCTACTATATTAACATAGTCGAAATAATTGTCTATAAATGCACCAACATAGAAATGTAACGCTTTGCAGTGCATCTGATTAAAGCCACTAAGGGAGTGGCTTATGCATCATTGATCTTCCTTCCACACATCTTCATAGTCTTCACGATCAATCATAAAACGGAAACCTTCAGCCAAAGCCAGGTATGGTAGTGCTTCAGGCAAAACATCCTGCAACTCTCGAACGGTCATGGTCTGGAAAAAGTCTTCTCCTGCTTCCAGTTCACCACCGTAAATAAACCAGCCAATATTTTCATCTGTTTCAGGCTTTTTACGAATTCCGACAATGGGTTCTTTATTTAACGTTTGAACCGCAATAGCTACGATATCATCACCGCTCACTTGAATATAAGCAGAATCAAATTCTTCACATAACAACTTTTGTTCTGCAATCAGTTCTTCTAAGGGCGAAAGTTGTTGGGAGTTTTTTGGCATTGCGCTTCTCTGGTATATAAAAACCGAATAGCTATAGTTTAACTTAGAACGATTTCTCATAGCTAAACTTTTTATTTCCAGTATTTTTTGCTAAACTTGAAAAAGTTACAAAATCAAAAAGATATCCATGAAGCCACAAAATACAACAAAATCGATAATAAGCCCTGAACATGGTCACGGCGGTAAACGCAAGAATGCTGGTCGCAAGACCCAGTATCAGGAAAAAACCGTAGTCATGCGCGTGCCCGAGTCTAAAGTGCTGGAAATCAAGTCATGGTTAAAACCCCAAACTGCAGATGACCGTAGTCAGAAGATTGAACTGCATCCTATACAGATTCAGACCCAACTTGACATTCCTTATCCGCTGGAGTCTGTTGCTGCCGGTTTTCCCTCTCCGGCTCAGGATTACATGGAAGATGTCATCGATTTAAATCAATATCTGGTGCATAACCCTGCAAGTACCTTTGTATTACGGGTAAATTCCCTATCTATGAAGAATGCCGGGATAGACATTGATGACCAGATTTTAATTGATCGTAGTCTGAAGGCAGAACATGGCGATATTGTTTTGGCCTTAATCAATAATGAATTTACCGTCAAACGGCTAATGAAAGAGAAACAGAAAAACGGACAGCTGAAAATCTGGTTAAAAGCAGAAAATCCTGAATATCCGGATATTTATTTGCGTAGTGAAGAACAGTTGATGATCTGGGGCGTAGTAACCTGCATTTTAAAGAAATTACGCTAATCAGCTGTATGGGTTGCTATGCAACCGGATAAATCACAATGTACTNNTTGCTATGCAACCGGAATAAATTATATTTTTACTTTTAAATAGACCAACAAAAGCCCCAAGTAAACTTGAGGCTTTATGATAAATCCTAAGCAAGCTTTAGGATTATTTTTGCTGTTGAGGGTTTTTTTGCTGCTGTTGGCGTTGATTACCCTGATTTTGCTGACGTTGATTGTCTTGCTGTTGCTGTTGCTGTTGATGCTTTTGATTATCGCTTTGCTGATTCGATTGTTGTTGATTAGCCATTTTCATATCCATCCTTTAGATTGATTACTAGCTCTGATTGCTAGGGATATGCCGTATGTATTACGACTCTTATTAATCTAACGGATATTTTGACTTAACCAACCCGCAAACTGTATCGACTTAATTCATTGTAATTTTCAGAATATTAATTTACTGATTTTTAGTGCATCACTAAATTGCATCTTTACGCTATTAACGTGAATCACACTGAACCTTACATGCCAATGAATCTCTTTTTCGAACGCACTCTTGATTCTCTAATTTTTTTAAATTTGAAATTAATAAGGAATTTTATTATTCTTGTCTTGAAAACGTTACAATTTCAAGAATAAAAAATTAAAACACAACTATTTGGTTTAATTGATATTAATAACTGTTATGTCAGCTGCGAACGGGTATTTAATCCTCGTTTAAATGGTCAGCCCGTGGTCGTACTCTCCAATAACGATGGTTGTGTCGTTTCTCGAAGCAATGAAGCCAAAGCCTTAAATATTGGCATGGCCATTCCATGGTATCAGGTCGAGCAACAGGCTTTAGCCGCGGGAGTAAAAGTATTTTCCAGTAATTATCCTTTATACGCAGATATGTCACGGCGTTTTTTTTTCGATTCTGGAACAGCATTTCCATCCGGATGATCTGGAACCTTATTCGATTGATGAATGTTTTATCACGCTCAGCAGTTACGCGGAATATTTTGATGTAGAGTAATATTGCCAAGATTTAATCCAGCGCATTAAGCAATGGCTAGGTTTGCCCTGCTGTATAGGAATTGGAACAACCAGAACCCAAGCCAAATTGGCCAATTATTTTGCCAAAAAAAGAACCGGTTTTAACTCTCTGTGCTATTTACCGAGTTTAGACTTATGCAGTTATGAAAGCTTACTCTTGGAAACACCGGTGAGCGAAGTTTGGGGTGTTGGTCGTAAAATCAGCAAACAGCTTCAAGACTATGAAATTTATAGTTGCTATGACTTAACTTTTGCCAATGAACATCATCTTGCCAGACAATTTTCGGTGACGATCGCACGGACCATTCGTGAACTAAAAAGTCAATCCTGTATTGCACTAGATGACCCTGCAATACCGGCAAAAAGAATCCTTTCATCACGGAGTTTTGCATCAGCCTTGACTGAAAAATCAATCATCAAGCAGGCAGTCATTTTTCATGTTAACCGTGCCCATAAACGCTTAGTTAAACAACAGCAACTTTGTGCCTGCGTCCATGTTTCACTTTATATAAAGATACCCAACCCGCCCTATAAAAAGAGTATTTCTTATGCATTAGGTCTGGAATATGCAAGCGATGACTTACTTAGCTTAAATTGCGCAGCATTAAAGCAAATAGATGTTTTATTTAAAGAAAATCAGAAATACATTAAAGTGGAAGTCATGTTTAGCGCATTACATGTTAAGCAGCACTATATGCATGACTTATGGCAACCTTTAGAGCTGATTCAACAACGTGATCATTTAATGAAAACCTTACTGTACATGCAACAACGCTATGGTCCGGATTGTATACAGGTGGGCTATCATTCTGCCAATCCGGCGTGGCAGATGAAACAGCAGCATCGTTCTCCCCGCTATACCACCTGTTGGCAAGAAATGCTTACAATAGATGACTCTGCGCTGACAGTTACACAAAATAAATGAACTGTTTTGGTCAATTCAGCTTACAATGTAAAAAATAGTAATAATTATAAAAAATGTCATTTTTTAACATTGCCAATTCCTTGCAAAGTTCCCATTATATTGCTCAGTTTTGACACATAGCTTCCGTATCAATTCAAACAATCTATAATAGAAATACGGAAATATATGCCATAATGCGCAAACTTTGCTGACATCTTGCAAGGTATATTTGCAAATTTATAATTGGAGCAAGCTGAATGAGCTCAACCATTTTGGTTATTCATGGACCGAATCTGAATTTACTCGGTATGCGTGAACCTGAAGTTTATGGACACCTTACTCTAGATGATATAAATCAAAAGCTCATCGCTCAAGCTCAAAATGCATCTATTTCTCTGGATACCTTTCAAAGCAATTGGGAAGGCGCGATTGTCGACCGAATTCATCAGGCACAAAAAGAAGGCATTCAATTCATTATTATTAATCCTGCTGCTTTAACGCATACTTCCGTTGCAGTACGTGATGCGTTTCTTGGTGTTGCCATTCCCTTTATTGAAGTCCATTTGTCCAATGTACACGCACGTGAAGCATTCCGACATCATTCATATTTATCAGATAAAGCCGTTGGCGTAATTTGTGGTTTAGGTGCTCAGGGTTATACCGCTGCACTAGACTTCGCTATCGACAAAATTCAACCTTCTACGCAATCATAATTAGGAATACTGTCTCATGGATATCCGTAAAATCAAGAAACTCATCGACCTGATGATTGAATCTGACTTACAAGCGATCGAAGTCAAAGAAGGAGATCAGTCGATCGCCCTTACTCGTCGCAATCCTGTAGTAGCAGCAGCTGTTCCTGCAATGCCTGTAGCTGCCGCAGCGGCACCTGTTGCAAAAACACCGCGTGGTGCAGTTGAAACTTCTCCTATGGTTGGTGTGTTCTATGCAGCACCAAACCCGGGTGAAGCACCATTCGTTAAAGTGGGTCAAACCGTATCTGCGGGTGAGACACTGGGTATTATTGAAGCCATGAAAATCATGAACCCAATTGAAGCGACTCAAAGCGGTGTGATTGAAGAAATTCTGGTGAAAAATGGTGAAGTGATTCAATTCGGTCAACCATTGTTCCGCTATCGCGCTTAAGACCACGGGGATTCACAATGTTGCAAAAAGTTTTAATTGCAAACCGGGGTGAAATTGCTTTACGCATTACCCGAGCTTGCAAAACTTTAGGAATTAAAACCGTAGGTATTTATTCCGATGCCGATAAAGACCTGATGCATCTACGCTTTTGTGATGAAGCGGTATGTATTGGTCCGGGTGCAAGTAGCGAAAGCTATTTAAACATTCCGGCAATTATTACTGCTGCTGAAATTACCGGTGCAGATGCGATCCATCCTGGTTATGGTTTCCTGTCTGAAAATGCCGAGTTTGCAGAAATTGTCGAAAATTCCGGTTTTATCTTTATTGGGCCACGTCCAGAACATATTCGCCTGATGGGGAACAAGGTTTCTGCCATTATCGCGATGAAAAAAGCAGGTGTACCGACCGTTCCTGGTTGTGACCATGCTGTAACCATCCACAATGCACTTGCTGAAGCGAAAGAAATTGGTTTCCCGCTGATCGTGAAAGCTGCTTCTGGTGGTGGTGGTCGCGGTATGCGTATTGTTGAACGCGTTGATACCCTACTTGAGTCTGTTCAAGCTGCACAGCGTGATGCTGAAATGTGGTTTGGTGATGATACAGTGTATATGGAGCGCTTCCTGCAAAAACCTCGCCACGTCGAAGTACAGATTCTAGCTGATGGTAATGGCCATGCCATTCACTTGTATGATCGTGACTGTTCTTTACAGCGTCGTCATCAAAAAGTACTGGAAGAAGCTCCAGCTCCAGGCTTGCCGGAACAGGCGCGTGCTGAAATTTTAGAAGCGTGTGTGAATGCTTGTAAGATGATGCAGTATCGCGGTGCCGGTACGTNNGCTGATGTTGAGTGTCGTGGTCATGCCATAGAATGCCGTATTAATGCGGAAGATCCAACTACATTCCTTCCTTCTCCGGGCAAAATTGAAAACTATTATGCTCCAGGTGGCGCAGGTATCCGTTTAGATTCGCATATTTATCCAGGCTACAGCATTCCACCTTACTATGACTCAATGATTGCAAAACTCATTGCGCATGGTAAAGATCGTGAAACTGCTATTGCACGTATGAAACAGGCATTAGAAGAAACCATCCTAACGGGAATTAAAACCAACATTCCTTTGCATCGAGATTTAATTCTGGAAGACGAGAATTTCTGTAAAGAAGCGATGGATATTCATTATCTGGAAAAACACTTGCTGAAAAAGCTTGAAGCCTAGCAGGAAGCTTCTTAATCCAATATTAAGACTTAAAAAACCGCTCTATATGAGCGGTTTTTCATATTTATGAAAGTATATCTATAAATTATCAATAAGTCTTAAGGCAACACACGGCGTAATGTGGCAAAACATTGGTCCGCCTTTTCATTACTACAGAAATTAATAGTAGATGGATTTTTCCACTGTACGAAATATTGGGAAATTTCTCCAGTTTGGTCTTCTTGCAGTCCTGAACAATCCTTTTCATTATTGTCATATTTTACTTGTAAAACCAGCGCAGACAATAAAGAACGTTCCTCTTGAGCCGGTTGAAAGTCATAAATTCCAGATGACCACTCCTGCCCACTTTTAATAATGACATTGTTATTACTTTTAAAATTATAATACTCAATACATTTATTATTGTTAGCTACCTGCATTCCCCATAAGCCAACTATTTCGGGACGTGTCACAATACGAATGGTATTCGAATTTTCAGCTCGATCCGTTTCTTCTGTTGCCACTATAGCCTGGTTATCATTTGCCATCGCAACAGATGAGCACAATGTAAGTAAAATTGTAAAATATGTTTTTTTCATACATAAATTCAGTGCTAAAAATCCTTTCCTATAACTTATCATATTTTCATGAAAAACCAGTATTTATCACCATATTACAACAATATAATTTCACACTTTATCTGCATAAAAAGTAGTTGTTGAACTTGAAACTAATCAACTTCTTGCTTGCAATACTGAAATAAAAATTTCCATTTATGCGAATGCAATCGAATAATAAATGTTCATTCGTCTTGAAAATATTTCTATTTAACAGCAAGTATAGCAAAATAATTTTCTAATATTTTCCACGAAGTCACCATGTTAGAGTGACAAGGATGTGAACTTTGCATATTTTGCTGACTTCATCTAAATCATCTTCAAGACAGCAACAAGCCAGTGCCTTTTT
>DKLL01000149.1:3362-6745 GCA_002455755.1 Acinetobacter sp. UBA6641 | reverse complement strand
ACAAAGATGATAATGATGACGTGGTTATCTCTCCTCAGCCGACAATTCCGGTAAATAATATACAAAATCCGGTAGTGCGAGTGGAGGCTTATACGGACCCTAATACTGAAGATGCATACTCGGATCTGAACGCAGACCGGCAATTGCTGACTTATAAAATGTTAGGTGTCGATGGAAAGGAAGTACAGGCAACTTCTTTGCTTTTCACTCCAACTGGCACTGTGCCGGCAAATGGATGGAAAATTGTCGTGTGGGCACATGGAACGGTAGGTGTGGCTGATAAATGTGCGCCAAGTCGTCAAGGCTTGGGAAGCACCACAGTTTTAATCCAAAAATTGATTGATGCAGGCTATGTGGTGGTTGCGCCTGATTATGAAGGTTTGGGATCGGAAGGCAATCATCCCTTCCTGAATCTGAAAAGTGAGGCTTTTTCAATTACAGATGCTGTGGTTGCGGCACGTAACTATTTAATGGGTCAAGGAAAAAATATTTCCACAGAATGGATGACTGTTGGACATTCTCAAGGCGGGCATGCAGCCTTAGGTGCTGCGCAATATGCATCCCGAGCAAATCTAAACTACAAAGGAACCATTGCTGTGGCACCTGCTTCAAATCTGGAGACAATCTTGAAGGCTGGAGAAAATTCAGTCAAAGGACTGCCTGGAAATGTACAAACCCCTGTATATGCCAAGCTGGATATGTTTACAGCTTTGATTGTGGCAGGCATGCAAGGGCATAATATGTCTGTGAATTACAGTCAGGTGTTTAAACCTCAGTCAGCCGCAATTGCCCCAATTGCGGAAACAGAATGTGCTACCGATGTGGCAAATGCTTTTGGTCTTGCGATGGGGCAGTATGCAGCAACCCATAACAATTCATTGGCCGATTATGGCCGTACTCAAGATAACTTTATGACCCTGCCGGTCATTAACAATTTCCTGGTCAATGAGGCACAGCCGGGCAATCTTAAACTGAATCAGCGAGTCATTATTTATCAAGGCTCAAATGACACCACAGTACCTGAAGGGGCGACTTTATTATTAAAGGCAATGCTTGAATCTAAAGGGACCACATTTGAATATATTGACGATAAATTCATTACCAATGTGCCGGATCGCTGGGACCATAGTACGGTCATAACTGCAAATGTCGACAATATTGTCACAGATGTAAAATCTCTAATGCCAATTCAATAACTTGATTTGACTCGCACTGCTCATGTTTTTTTTAAACATGAGCACTTTTTATTTAAAACTGAGTAAAGTTCATTCTCAACATTTATAAACTTCATGCTACAATACGCGCCAATCTTAGCACGGCTTAAAAGCCCTAATTTAATAGGACCTCGCTAATGTTTGCCAATATCTCTATTGCTGAATTTGATCCAGAAATCGCTCAAGCAATCGCTAACGAAGATGCCCGCCAGGAAGCGCATATTGAGTTAATTGCTTCTGAAAACTATTGCTCACCAGCAGTAATGGAAGCGCAAGGATCAAAACTCACTAACAAATATGCAGAAGGCTACCCAGGCAAACGCTATTATGGCGGTTGTGAATATGTAGACGTTATTGAACAATTGGCAATTGACCGTGCTAAAGAACTTTTTGGTGCTGATTATGCTAACGTTCAACCGCATGCTGGTTCTCAAGCAAACTCTGCAGTTTACCTAGCACTTCTTAACCCAGGCGACACAGTTTTGGGCATGAGCCTGGCTCATGGCGGTCACTTGACTCACGGTGCAAAAGTAAGCTTCTCTGGTAAAACTTATAACGCAGTTCAATACGGTTTAAACCCAGAAACTGGCGAAATCGATTACGAAGAAGTTGAACGTCTAGCTGTAGAACACAAACCACGCATGATCGTGGCTGGTTTCTCTGCTTATAGCCAAGTTGTAGACTGGCAGCGTTTCCGTGACATCGCGGACAAAGTTGGCGCGTACCTGTTTGTAGACATGGCACACGTTGCTGGTCTGGTGGCTGCTGGCGTTTACCCAAGCCCAGTGCAAATTGCTGACGTAACGACTACGACAACTCACAAAACGCTTCGTGGTCCGCGTTCAGGTTTAATCCTTGCTAAAGCAAACGAAGAAATCGAGAAAAAATTACAGTCAGCTGTATTCCCAGGTAACCAGGGTGGTCCATTGGTTCACGCTGTAGCTGCTAAAGCAATCTGCTTTAAAGAAGCAATGGCACCTGAATACAAAACTTACCAACAACAAGTGGTTAAAAACGCTCAAGCAATGGCTGAAGTATTAATCGCTCGTGGTTATGACGTGGTATCTGGCGGTACGAAAAACCATCTGTTCCTGTTGTCTTTAATCAAACAAGATATTACTGGTAAAGATGCTGACGCCTGGTTAGGTGCTGCTCACATCACTGTGAACAAAAACTCTGTACCTAACGACCCGCGTTCTCCATTCGTGACTTCTGGTATCCGTATCGGTACACCAGCGGTAACAACTCGTGGTTTCGGCGAAGCTGAAGTACGTGAACTTGCTGGCTGGATCGCTGACATCCTGGACAGCAAAGGTGATGAAGCTGTGATCGCTACTGTTAAAGAAAAAGTTGCTGCCGTTTGCGCGAAATTCCCTGTTTACGCAAAATAAGTTTCTAGCTTAAAAAAAAAGCCTCCTGAATGGAGGCTTTTTTTTAATATTTTTATGACAGCAGCTGGGGAATGTTTTGCTGCATCGCTTTTGGATAAGGCAGCTTGTCTGGCTTGTAATATCGCGCCCAAGTTTGTGACGCTGCTGGGCGGTTTCGTTCGCTGTCTTGAATACCTTTAAAAAATGCGCCCATTGCATGATAAATCTCAGCTAAGTTTTTACTCGTGATGGCATCACTACTGAGAAAATAGGGCTGCAAAATACAAAAACCACGATAGTCAAATACCTGGAAAAAAGGAATGACTAAATGGATATTCATATGCTGTTCGCCATAATTACGCACATGCAGGGAAATGGCATCGGTTCGCACATGGGGGAGACAGGCATACATCTCATAACCCAGCACATTATAGGGGTATTGTTCAGCATTGATATCCAGTTGTCTTAAGGGACCATTCGGTCCGTCCATATGGCTAAAAAAGCTATTGCCCGGTGGATAACTGGTCGGTATCAGGCTTTCCTCGGAAGAGGTACGGGGAATTACCCCATGAATATGCAACAATAAAAAATGGGTCAACTGACCTGCTTGATATAAAGCTTCATAAAATGGAGATTGCTGTAAATTGCTATTGGCCTTTTGCGTATCTTCCGCCAAATAAATAGGATTTCTGGTAGCTTTGATGGTTTCCAGGGCATTCACAACATATTGTTTGCTGGATTCAGGAATGACCGGTTCAAATAGAAACTGGCAAATATGCTGGGTCACAAAAAAGATAGA
>DKLL01000149.1:0-3336 GCA_002455755.1 Acinetobacter sp. UBA6641 | reverse complement strand
GCGGCCAGAAACAGAATAAAGAAAAAATGTGCATCATCTTCTAAAAAATGATCAATGGAAACCAGATAGTTCTGGCGAATTTCACGCATGAGGTCATCTAAACGATCCAGACTTGCCATGCTATGGTCAAGATCGGAAATCTGCACCAGATCTTGAAAAGCAGAACCACAAAATAGCGGATAAGCTTTGCAATACATGGTATGTAAGTCGTGCATTTGTTCGGTAAATTTTCCGCGTTCATCTGCAAATATAATCTGATAATTCAGAATAATTGCTTCAATTTCCTGGCTGATGCTAAGGGGTAAATCATCTTCACAAAAATGTTTTGCCACATAATGTAGCGGTGAAATAATTTGATTATTGCAATTGAGCGCATAGCTATGTACAAAGTTATAGGGGCGATCGCGGAATTTGATAAACTGAGCTGGTAATTCTTTAAAACTTTGCCATTTTTCATCAAAGCCCAATTTTTGACTGATAAATTGTCCTATATAACTGGAGATCAGATAAACGGTATTTAATTTTAGAGGATCTTCAACAAAATTTGCAGCTTGAGTCCCTATTTGTTTTTTAAATGCAGCAAATAGCTGATCAAGTCGTTCAAAGCTGGCAAAAGTAGCATCAAAATTAACGGTTTTAAGTGCGGAAGCAATATAAAATTCATGTTGATGTTCTGGCATTTGAAAACGGCTGCGAATTTGCTGCATAAAATTGCGAGAATCGGGTTCAGCTGTCGAGGGTAGTGCAGTAGAGAGCATAGTATTATTCTTGTAAACTAATTATTTATATACATATGTATACTTGAAATTAATTTTAAATCAACTGTATAGACAGCCTTATTATTGTTGACTGAAAAAAGTGTAAAAAAGAGGATGCTGAATATGCAAAGACCGGTAATTATTATTTCACAACAGGATCTTGAGCGTTTAGAAACGATGCTTGAGCATCAATCTAAACTGACTCCAACCATGCAACATCTGGAAGATGAACTGGCACGAGCTGAAGTTGTTGCACCTAAAGATATACCTTCTAATGTTGTGACCATGAATGCACGGGTACAGATTACTATTGCGCCTTCGAATGAACCGACCATTATTACCTTGGTTTATCCGCATGAATTTCTGGGTGAGAAAGGACAGGTCAATGTGCTTGCTCCAGTCGGTGCAGCCATTTTAGGACTGGCTGAAGGTCAGGAAATTGAATGGCCGCAGCCAGATGGTCATTTAATGAAAGTAAAAATTGAAAAGGTGATGTACCAGCCAGAAAGAGAAGGTCATTATTTATAATAAATTGAAATAAAAAGCCCCAAATTCCGGGGCATTTTTAATAGCTCATTACAATAATTAATGCTTACTGATTTTATCGAGATAGCCCATCATAAATGCTGAAACGACAAAGGTCAGATGCATGATGATATACCACATGATTTTGTCATTTGGAATGTTTTTGGCATCCATAAAGATGCGCAGCAGATGAATAGAGGAAATTGCAACAATGGAAGCAGCAACCTTGAGTTTCAGTGAGTTGGCATCCATGGTGCCTAGCCAGTTAAGGCGGGTATCTTCGTTTTTAATTTTCAGCTGCGAGACAAAATTCTCATAACCCGAAAACATGACCATCACAATCAGGCCACCGACCAGGGTCATATCCACCAAAGACAAAATCACTAGAATCAAATCTGCTTCAGCATACTCGAAAATATGCGGTAAAACATGCCAGACTTCCTGGAAAAATTTAAGCGCTAACATTAACAGCGCAAAGGAAAGCCCAAAATAGACAGGGGCTAAAATCCAGCGTGCTGCATACATGGTATTGTGAAAGAAGCGTTCCATTTATTCCCCGAACTATATTCTTGATATTTTGACTTGATCATAAATAATTCACTTTAAAAATTCGAGATTTTTTATATTTTTTAATAGTTTGGATTTATTTTATGGTTTAAATAATTGTAGGATGATCAATCCGGTCCGGAAACTCTAAATCAGGAAAGCTCAGAACTTCAGCAGGTATTGTGCTGATCACTGTCAATGCTTTGACAGTGTTTATGGCCTGTTCAGGGCAAACTGTATTTCAACAACACAAGGTTGCAATAACAATTGAAATATAAGGAATAGCCATGAGCCAGACTCAAACAGCACAATATGATCCAAACTACCAGTATCAACATATTCAGGTGAAACCGATTACCGGTCGCATTGGTGCGGAAATTGAAGGAATTAAATTGTCTTCAACTCTGGATCAAGACACGGTGTATGAAATTAACCATGCTCTAATTAAGTACAAGGCCATTTTCTTTAAAAACCAGCAGCACTTAACTGATGACGAGCAGGAAGGCTTTGCTGCTTTATTAGGAAAGCCATTGAACCATCCAACCGTTCCGGTCAAAAGTGGCACAGCGCATGTACTAGAGCTTGATTCACGTGGTGGACGGGCAGACACCTGGCATACCGACATTAGTTTCATTGAAGATTATCCAAAAGCTTCCATTTTACGCAGCATCGTTGCACCGGTAGCAGGGGGTGATACGGTTTGGGCAAATACCACCGCAGCGTATAACGATTTACCGGAACAACTGAAAATTTTGGCAGACAGTTTACGTGCAGTGCATAGCAATGACTATGATTACGCCTCCAAAGTGACGACAAGTCCGCGTATTGATGCAGAAAAATATCGTGCGCTGTTCAATTCAACCGAATATGAAACAGAGCATCCCTTGGTACGCGTGCATCCTGAAAGCGGTGAAAAGACGTTGTTATTGGGTCACTTCTTTAAACGCTTTGTCGGGTATAACAGCCAGGATTCACGTCGCCTGTTTNNGCTGGCGCTGGAGTGTAGGGGATGTTGCCATTTGGGATAACCGTGCCACCCAGCACCGTGCGATTAATGACTATGGCGATGAGCTGCGTGTTGTACGCCGTGTCACCATTGAAGGAGATATTCCATTTGGTGTAGATGGCCGCCCAAGTGTGAGCTTGAAGAAAGTGGTGAAACAGGACATTTCTAATTTTACTTTTGAAAATGGGCAAATTCTGGAAAAAGCATCCTAATGATTCAACGAACTGATTTGCGCTATGTTGACCCATAGTCATCTGTATTCGAGATATACATAGCGCTAAAAATTGCTTGGTCCAAGCATATAAAAAACCTAGTATTTATGTACCAGGTTTTTTATTTTTAATGAGAGTATCCATTTCGTATGCTCAGTCGTGCAGAGAAGCTACAGCAAATTTTCAAGGAGGATGCAGTCTTTTCTGCATTTAATGCACCGTCGCATCAAACTTTGATGCAGCATGTGAAATATCTGCGTTTTTTACCCCAACAACAGATTTTGCGTTA
>DKLL01000108.1 GCA_002455755.1 Acinetobacter sp. UBA6641 | reverse complement strand
TAAAATTGCCATACGGTTGATTATCTTGCGCGACAAGCCGATCAGTCACCACATCCTATTGTTGCAAAATCGAAACCATCATCGACTCGAGTAATTTTTGCTTACTGGGGAAATGATGAAACACCCCTGCTCTGGTCACGCCAACCTGATCCGCAACGGCCTGTATAGCACCTCATTCACGCCTTTTTCTGCTGCCAAAGCAATAGTAGGTTGCAAAGTTTCCTGACGGATGATTTGGGGTTCTTTCTTACGCCAATGTGGATTGTCGAGCATTCACGAATGTCCCGTAGAATTAGAAAAAAGATTAATCACAACGACACCTGAAACAATCAAGGCAATTCCAATCACAGCAGGCACATCCAGACTTTGACGGAATATAAAAAATCCAATCAAGGCGGTCAATACAATTCCTACACCGCTCCATATGGCATAGGCAATGCCTAAAGGAATGGTTTTAAGGACTTGAGAGAGCAAATAAAATGAAATTACATAAAAGATAAAAACCAACAGGCTCGGAACCAGTTGAGTAAAGCCTTCAGATTTAACTAAAAATGTTGAACCCGTGACTTCGGAAATAATCGCCAAAGCCAGCAAGATATAAGCCAGCGGCAGTGGATTCATATCCTTTCCTCCTTAATCTGTCGTTCAAATGCTACTTCCACAGAGACTAAGCGCCATCTAACTTAAAATGTTTACCTATCTCAAATAAGCCTAAAAAGATAAGTCACTATATTTTTGAATAAACTGTATTGTTTGCTGAAATGTCTGCTGACTGGCTTTTTTACCCATCATGAATTGGTACTCATGAACTAAAAATTCTTTGCTATTGGGATAAAATACCCCAGTTACAGGTATATTTTTACGCATCAGGGCATCAGCAAAAGGGACAGACTGAGTTTTGGTTAAAAAGTCTTTATTGCCCCCACTAATGAACACCGGCGGATAGTTCTCTGTGAGATATTGAATAGGAGAAATACCTTTTAAAAATTCAGTATCATCTTTTTTATTGCCCGTATAAGCCTGCACCAAATTAAATATACCCCACTCGATCAGTTTCAGTTCATCCGGAGCAGTATTAATAAAGGCATTCAGATCATAAATCCCGCAATGCAGGATCAAACCTTTAATTTGCTCACGCTGAATTAACGGCCTAATAGCAGACTGCTGGGCAAAATCCGGATTGCTGAGCAAGGCCGCATAATGACTGACTAAATTGGCACCGGCTGAGTCACCTGCCAAATACATTTGTTGAGCATTAATCTGGTAAGTATCGGCATGATCACTAATATATTTTAAGGCCTGATTAATCTGAAGCAACTGCTGCGGATAAATCGTTTGCGGAGCAAATTGATATTCGACAGAAACCACGTTATAGCCTTGATCAGCCAACCGTTTAAAATAACCTCGAGCATGTTCTTTGGAACCTGAAATCCAGCCGCCTCCATGCACCCAGACCACAGTTGGCCGGACTCCCAACTCTGCAATGTCGCGAGGCTGATAAATATCCAGATGCAGCGCCGGATTTTGCATATATACAATATTTTTCAGCGCCAAAGTTTCTGGAGCATGCTGATCAATAAATTTTTTCTGAATAGTGGTAGAAGCATTAAATACGCCGGCAATGAGCTTGCTGCTACTTTGGATATTCTGACAACCACTACTGGATAGTGCAGCAATTAAACATAAACTTAGATTAAAAGATTTGGAATGCACAGTTTGCCCTATCAGTTTTCCCCTTAAAATTTTGCGGGGCATTATCATGTTTTGGGCATTTTAATCCCTGTTTAAACATTTAGAAATACTTACTATAAATGCCGAGTTTTTAACTCAGTTTTTAATGCCAAGCAGTGCACACTTATACTTATGATTTTTATATAATTTAATGAATTTTAAAACAATTTTCACAGACTAAATTGATCAATCCGGCACAATGTGCTATCTATAAATCATGGCTACATAATAAACACTAAGGAATCGTTCTTATGACTTACCAAAATATTTTAGTCCCAGTTGACGGCTCTGACATTTCTTTCTCCGCGGTGAAAAATGCCGCGCAAATTGCTAAAGCATTTTCCAGTCAATTGACCCTGATCAGCCTGGTCACTGAAGATCCATTTTCTGAAGCGGATTTTTATTATCCCTCTCCCATCATGAAAGAATATTTCGTTGAGGCCTATGCCAATGCCGAAAAAGCATTAGAAAAAGCCAAAGCGATTGCTGCCGAAAATGGTGTTATTGCAACGCCTCAAATCATTAAGGGAAATATTTCGGAAGAAGGCATTATTAATACTGCCGAAAAATTGAAAACAGACCTGATTGTGATAGGTTCTCATGGGCGTAAAGGCTTTCAAAAATTCTTGATGGGCAGTTTTGCTCAGGATGTTTTAAAAACTACCAAGCTGCCTGTTTTAGTGGTCAAAGAATAAGTTAAAACATGAGCCTTGCATTGTATGTCAGGCTCATGTTATCGATTCCTACTTTTCATAAAATAGTCATGGTAAAGGACTATAAATTATTAGGATTTTTATCAATTCAGCTATATTCATAAGGAAATTTCATGACTTATAAACATATTTTGGTTCCAGTAGATGAATCCCCTATTTCTTATGCAGCTGTTGAACAAGCTTTAGCCTTAGCCAAACCTTTAAATTGCCAGGTCACTATTACTAGTGTCATTGCTGTCGATCCATTTGTTAGTGTTGATTTTTATAAAGTTGCACCTGCGATTACCGATTACTTTATGCAAGCTGAAAAAAGTGCGCAGTTACGTCTGGCAGAAATCAAGCAATCTTTCATTCGTGACGGCATTACTGTGGATACAAAAATTGTTCGCGGTGTATCACCTGCTGAAGGCATTATGCATGTTGCGGATGAAGTCGGTGCCGATCTGATTATTATGGGTTCACATGGTCGAACCGGATTTAAAAAATTAGTGTTAGGAAGCGTGGCCCAAGAAGTATTAACCCAGTCGCCAATTCCAGTATTGATTATGAAAGTGTAAGTAATAAAAAAGTCCCTACAGTACTGGGACTTTTTTCTATCCATCTTTTGATCATCTGCTTAGCGTGTCTTCTAAGCATTTGTTTTAGAAATATGCTGATATAAAGTTTGCAGGTAAATTTCTGCTTCAAGTTTGCTGTCAAAGTTCTTTTGATAGCTTCCCGTGGCCTGAATATTATTTGGCGTATATTCAATTACAACCACAAATTTTCCGTCATGAACATTTTTCGAAACTCGAATCGCAATAATATGTTGAGAGTTCAAATAAAAACCATCTTCAATTTTAACTAACACACCCAATCTCCACTCTACTTAGTAAAATGACAGGCTAATGCAATCACAGTCTGTTAAATGATAAAAGCTCACCTTAAGATGAGCTTGCATATCATTATTTTACGACATAAACGTGATTTAATCGACACTTATCACATTATTATTCAATAAATTCCCTCTCATCCTTTTGAGGATTTTTAGTTCCTCTAAACATCAACATAGTCAAACTGAATCTTGATTACACTCTAAACGAAACAGCCTTTTCTCAGTCTGCACCAAGAAAAGGCTGTTTCATGATTAAATCAATGCCCAGTCAGATACTCAACATACTGTTTAGAGTTTCGGAAACGTTTTTAGATTTCACTAGTGGCTTTAAAGCTTCCAGTGCAGTTTTTACTTCTGCACGTTGTGGTTCTGCCAGGGTGTACCAGCGAGAAAGCACTTGCAATAACCGTGAACCGACAATCGGATTTTTCTGATCCAGATATTTGGCTAAATTAATGTAGTGCTGTACACCGAAACTCCAGGTATTCACAGGATTGGCATTTAAACCACCACTTACCGAACGAATACGGTTAGGATTACCCAAATCATAGTCCGGATGTGAAGTTAGGTATTTGATGGTTTCCTCTGTCGCTTTCGGATGTGCAGCCTGCACCATAAACCATTGATCTAAAGACAAGGCTTCATTCTCAAAGCGGCTATAGAAGTCTGCTAAAGCCTGTTGAGCTTGGGGCGCATCATTCCAGACCAGAACTTTGAGCGCACCCAAACGTTCAGACATATTACCGGTGTGATACTGCTCGTATGCTAAATCAAAGGCAGAAACATCACCCTGACGTGCGATCATACCCAGCATGATGTTTCTGAGGGCACGAACACCCATCGCTTGCGAGAATTCACTTTGGTTATCGGGATCTAATTCCAGGTAGGTTTCTTTGCAGAACGAACCGAATTCACGCGCCAATGTGTCCAGTAAAGCATTACGCTGTTCCTGGATTTTGGCCGGCTGATAATCTGCATCAATACGGCTGCCCAAATAGCCTTCGGTCGGTACATCAAACAAGCGTGAAGCCAATAATGGATCTTTCTGAATGACTTCAGGCAAGGTATTTTTCATGGCTTGGATATAAATATCAGCTTCATGACCTTCCAGTAAAATACGTTCCAGTAAGGTTTGAGTGGCTTGCCACTGGTTAAAACCGTTAGTTTCATATTGCATCAAGAAAGCCAACTCTTGATCTGAATAATTGAATTCAAGATTGACCGGAGCGGAGAAATTACGCAGCAATGAAACTACAGGTTTCGCCGTGATGCCGCTAAACTCAATCGTTGCTTCTGCCTGATCAAATAAATACACCCCGTCTTTTACTCCATTTTCAAACAGGGCTTCTGACTGCAAGCTATATTGCTCGCCCGTTTCGGCATTAAACAATGCTAAAGCCACCGGAATAGGCACAGCTTTTAAATTTGGATATTTTGCATTCGCTTTTAAACTTTGTTTAAAGCTTAAACGATAGCTTTGAGTCGCAGCATCATATTCGCCTTTGGCTTCCAGTTTTGGTGTTCCCGGCTGGTTGTACCAAATCAGAAATGACGATAAATCTACACCAGAACCATCTGTCAATGAAGAAATCCAGTCTTCAACTGTCACCGCCTGACCATCGTGACGGCGGAAATATTCATCTGTACCTTGACGGAATTTTTCTTTACCCAGTAAGGTCGACATCATGCGGTTAATTTCCGCACCTTTTTCGTACACAGTCGCTGTATAGAAGTTATTAATTTCGACAAAATGATCTGGACGTGGCGGATGCGATAATGGACCGGAATCTTCAGGGAACTGGTGAGCTTTGAGTACCGCAACATCATCAATACGTTGTACCGCAGCAGACTGTAAATCTTCCGAGAAAGACTGGTCCCGGAATACGGTCAAGCCTTCCTTCAAGCACAACTGGAACCAGTCACGACAGGTAATCCGGTTACCGGTCCAGTTATGGAAGTATTCATGGGCAATCACAGACTGTACCCGCATGATGGCAGCATCCGTAGTGAATTCTTCATCCGCCAGCACACAAGACGTATTGAAGATATTTAAACCTTTATTTTCCATGGCCCCCATATTGAATGCACTTGTTGCGACAATCATATAGTTATCCAAATCGTATGGACGACCATAATGTTCTTCATCCCATCGCATCGAATGTTTCAATGCTTCCATGGCAATGTGGCATTTTGGAATATCTTTTTCTTCGGCATAAATTTCCAGTGCAACGTTACGCCCTTCAGAAGTCACATAAGAATCTTTCAGTACTGCCAAATCACCAATTACGCAGGCAAACAGGTAACTTGGTTTTTTGGTCGGATCTTGCCAGATGGTATAGTGACGACCTTCACCTGCCTCACCCGCTTCCATCAGGTTACCATTGGCTAGAAGTACCGGAAATTTTTTATCGGCTTCTACACGTGTGGTAAAGACAGAGAGGACATCCGGACGGTCCGGATAGAACGTGATTTTGCGGAAACCTTCAGGTTCGTTTTGGGTGACAAATAAATCATCGCCAGCTTGGTACAAACCTTCAAGCTGGGTGTTGCTTTCCGGATGAATAATGACTTCCGTTTCCAGAATGACTTCATTTGGTGCATTGGCAATCACCAGCTGTTCAGCATCCAGTGTGTAGTCTGATTCAGTCAATAGCTTGCCGTTTAAGGTGATGGATTTTAATTCCAGATCACGACCTAGCAGGACCAAATCTCCTGCTGTCTGGCGCTTCATTACCAATGTTGCATTCACATAGGTACGATCCGTATGCACCTGAATATCCAAGTTGATTGAATCCACCAAAAAAGAAGGTTTTTGATAGTCTTTTAAATAAACAGTCTGGTCTGCTTCAACCACCGGGTTTGCCGCGATATTCATATGATGTCCTAATCCTGTCGTTATTAAGCCAAGACTTTGTTGCTGTGAAATGCTTCGATCATACGACAACTTTCACAACCTGTCTGTGCGTTTGATTTGAGTTATATATGGGCACAATTTATGTCGTTTTCAATCTAAAGGCTTTAAATTATTTGAAGTTTGATTTATATTTGCGCAAATTATTGAATCAAAATAATAACAAGCTCTAGTATGGCAAATTATGAGCATAAAAATACTGCTTTTGCACTCATGTTGATGAAGGTTCAGTCTCTATCTGCCGAATATACACATATTAAATACAACTGTTTTGCTTCAATACAAACCAAAACTATATTAATGCTCAGTGCAAGCCATCAGGAACCAAGTCAAGTTAATGACCGGATGTACTATTTCTAGCTAAACCCATCACGATAGAACGTGATTCAGGTCTAGAGGCAGGTGGTCCAGATACAATTTGGTATTATAGCTACAATGAAAAAACGGACGGGAAAATGACGGAAAATATAATGGTGCAGTACGTGATAGAAAAAACATTCTATTCGTCATGTACAGCGACCCTAAGCTACTGCAACCTATTTTTTTGCAATTGCCTTGAATAATCAATTAAAAGTGCAAATCAATAAAAAATTAGCTGTTAGAGGCACAGAATGCTTATGTCACAATAATGACTATCCAATGTATATCTAACCTGTGTGTGCCCAAAGCGCATTTATTTAATGCGCTTCCTACAGGGTTTTAATATCTGCGATTGAGCAAACCTAAAAAATCTCAAAGCTAAAATATCAAGGTCCGATTATTTTGCTTCTTGTTTAATTAGTCAGATGAATTTTAGCAATAAAACACACTTTCTTTCTAAAGCTGTACATTTTGAGCACGTTTCTTGCTTGTATATATAAGTGTAAAGCGCACTATAAAAGTAAAGCAAAACGAGAAGAGGTGTATTATGTATTTAAAAGACCATATTGTTCGCGTCGAGAATATCAAAACCATGCAAACGCTTGATGCTGCGGGAATCGATCATAAAGTAATTGCCATGTTTATGAGCTGCGAAGGGATTCCAATGCAATCGCCCGATATTTGCGCAATTTTGAATAATTACGATGCATTAGGCAACAAGAAAATTCCATCCAAAAAAGTTCAGGCTTTAATTAATGCAAAACAATTGGGTGAGGAGGATGAGTCATTACCTTGCCCTGCTTCGTACTAAGTTAGAGCATTCAAATGCCCCCAGATAGTTCCTCCGCTGGTGGAGATGGTGGACTTACCTTTCCATCTCCTCATCAGTTAATTTATAAACTTAGGCTATTTTTTCAAGCTCCTCCTATAAGTTGATGTGCTGAACTTAACGAATTATTCGCTATTCGGCACCATTTCATCATGTCCCGGCAAAAGACCCGTGTATAATCGATGACATGTTTAACCCGACTTGTGACTGACTCTTTCCATGCTTCTTCAGATTCTGCAAAAACAGCTCGATGAAAGTACATCATGCCCGTTGTGTCAGGCATCCATGTTATGGATAGAAGCAGAACAATATGATCAAGCGCTAAATTTTCATGAATGCAGTCATTGTCATCACCGTCTGTTTCAGGACGGACGCGGTAACTGTCACTGTGATACCTGCCTGGCCAAACGTAAAAAAATGCTTGCTGAAACACGGTTGCAGGAACAACGCAAACTGAAGTCCAAAGAGAAAGATGCGGTTGAGTATCGACTCGATCAAATCAGCTTTCTGAATAAATTGTTTTTACTCAGTATTCTGGATACGCAGGTTCAGGAATACACTACCCATCACGAATATATAGACTGGGAACATATTAAGTATCATTCTTTTACCCCGAATTATCTATTTCAAAATTATCTGATCAAGCAGCTGGTAAAAGAACAGGTCCTGATTGCCAAAGATTTTGCATCTGAAGCCAATCAGTACTATGTCAATGTGCGTTTAGATGGTTATTCAGAACCGAGTCTGTTTAGTATTACCCAGCAACTTCGCAACTGGTTTTATGAAAATTTAACTCTCGGTGTACCTTTTAAAAATGCCGATGAAGTTAAAAATGTGCTCTATCTGGTGCTCTATCAGGAAATTATTCAGTTTGCCCAGTTTTATTGCCGTACTTGGGGCATTCAAATTGCCGGCAATAACAGTTTTCAAACCTTCTGTTATCGCCTGATGGACTCATTGGCGGTGGGACAAATCTATTATCTGGTGCAAACTGCTTTGGAATATTTGCATCAACAAAAAGCTCTGCAAGCACGTAATGAAAACTTTATTAACACCAACTTGTTAAAGAAAACCTTGCAACAATATCGTGAACGGGCCGTAAACGAAAAATGGGAAACCTCCACCCTGCCGCGTCCGCACAATATTCCTTTTAGCAAGATGAGCGAAATCCTGTTTTGCCGCTTTTTGGGCTATGATGAAAGTATTTTTTTCCAGCCAATTTGGCGAATCTGGAAAAGGATTGAACCGCGCTTAAGCTTCTATTCACAAAAACGTTGTATGTATTGTGGTTCCAATGAGCTAACCGTGGATTACGATGCTGAAAATTATGTGACCTTATGCTGTCGCACCTGTAAGCATCAAGACCACTATTTTACCCAATAGAATTTCACCCAGTAGACGGTGAACCCTACGTCTAGTCCGTGTAATCAGATGTATAACTTAAGGAATAATCCTATGGATCAAACTTCAACATTGGTCGAACATATTGTTGAAGCCTGGACACAGCTGCAAACCCAGCAGCCTTTGGTGCAATGCATTACCAATAGCGTTGCAGCCAATTATGCAGCCAATGTCTTGCTGGCTGCCGGTGCTTCTCCAGCCATGATTGACAATCCCTTTGAAGCCGAAAGTTTTACCACGATTGCCGCTGCCCTGAGCATTAATCTGGGAACGCCGACCAGTGAGCAGATGCAGGCGATGCAAATTTCTGCACAAACGGCGCAGCGTACCAATATCCCTTGGGTGCTTGATCCTGTCGGTTATGGTCCCGTTTTAAAATGGCGCTCGGCTATGGTTGATCAGTTACTGCAATATCATCCCACGGTCATTCGCGGTAATGCTTCAGAAATCAGTACGCTTGCAGGTAACCAGGTACTCTCCAAAGGCGTCGATAGCACCTTGGATAGTGCAGATGTCTATAGTCAAGCCAAAGTCCTGTTAGCCCATGCTGAATGCATCGCGATTTCGGGTGAGTCTGATTTTATTTTGACTAAAGAGCTAGATGTCGTAATTCAGGTCAATGGCGGTTCTTATTTACAACCCAAAGTTACCGCAACAGGCTGTGCGCTCGGTGCCTTAATCGCGGCTTACTGCGCTGTAACTACACCGACGATTGCCACCATTGCTGCACATACGCATTTTGCCATTGCAGGAAAATTGGCCTTTGAAAAGGCGCAAACGATTGGTCAGTTCAATGTTGCATTTATGGATTATATCCACAGTTTAAATCCAGATCTAATTCAGCAATATGCCGATATCAAAATTCTTGAAATCTAAAAAAAATATCCATGTTGATGAGTCTGTATAGATCTTTATTCTAGTTTTCAAGCAACCGCATAAAACTGTTTTTCAGCAGGACATAATCCATGGAACTTAGACATTTACGTTACTTTGTGGCTCTGGCTGAAGAACTCAATTTTACCCGTGCGGCGCAAAAACTCTGTACCGTGCAACCTTCACTCAGTCAGCAAATTAAAGATTTAGAAGAAGAAGTGGGTGTACAACTGATTGACCGCAGTGCACTAAAAATTGCCTTGACTACAGAAGGTCAAGGCTTTTTAAAATATGCCCTGGAAGCGATTAAATATGCAGAACTTGCGGTCGCTCATGCACGTCAAATCTCCAATCAAGGTCAGCAACAGCTGTTTATTGGTGTACTGCATGTGGCTGAAATGACCATCATCCCTCACCTCATTCAACAGGTTCGTGCCCAATTTCCGCAAGTCGATCTTAAAATTAGAAGTTTATCCTGTAGCGAACAGGTTCAAGCGTTGAAAAACTCCGAGCTGGATTTAATTTTTAGTCGCGTGTGTATGGATGATCCGCTTTATAGCAGCACCATGCTGTTTGAAGAAAAACTATTATGTGTTGCCCATCAAAACTATATTGCCAAGCGTAAGATTCTGGACTTAAGACAAATTCAAAATGATGACTTTATTGTCTGTGAGCAGCTCTTTTCACCAGTATTCTATCAACAAATTCAAAAATTCAGCCAAAAAGAAAATTTAAAACTGCAATATAAATATCAAGTCACCAATGCCTTGCAACATATTAATTTGATTAATATGGGGCTGGGCTGGAGCTTTATACCTGAATATGCACGGCAACTGCTGAATCCGAATGTACAGTCGATTGAACTCAAACAAGACTTGCCGACTTTACCGCTCTATGCCAGTTATCGAACAGATGCTGAAAATCCTGTTTTGCAATTTACCGCAAAAATCATTCAGCAATCTGTTCAACAACAACAGCATCCAAAATAACTTTCAAAAATCAGAATCAAGCGATTTTATACTGCATTTTTTGCAGAACATGGTTAAGTTTCTGCAAGGCTACTGTATCATCATACAATGCGTTTTGATGGCGCCATGCCACATAACCATCCGGACGAACCAGCAACATTCCTGCTTCAGCAATTTCACAAGTTTTTTGCCAGATGCCGTAAACATCTTTGACTTCTTGCCCAATGGTTACAACATTTAAATAGGCTAAATCTAATTGTTGAGCTGCATTTTTCCAGGCTGTACCGGATAAACCAGTCACTAAAGTAAGTTTGCCATTTCCCACGATATCCAGTGTGGAAACCTGTTGACCATTTTTCGCATCAATTAACCAGCAATGTGGAATTTTTGCCCCGGGACGTGAAGTGGCCTGTAAATATAATTGTGGATCGGCTTGCCATTGCTCTTCACATTCATCATCCAAAACCACGGCAACAGATTGATAACGCTGATTCAGCTCTACCCCTTGAGCATTGAACTCAAAGTTTTTAATTTCCAGAGCATGATTCAGCTGAGTACGCAATTCAGCCGCGTCTGCTGTTGTTGCGTTCAGTCGATCTAACAATTGTTGTGTGGTGGCTATACCTTGATCAAAGCCGAAGACATCTTTGAGATGCTTATAATCCATGCGAGATTGATTGGCACGTGCCACAATTTGCTGTCCTACCGGCACACGTTCATCACTATAAGAGCTCAGTAAATCTGCCTGCGCCCAATCTTTAAGAACGAAGGCCAGTTTCCATGCCAAGTTAAACGCATCTTGAATACAGGTATTTGACCCTAAACCACTGGATAGCGGATGACGATGTACCGCATCCCCACCACAGAAAACCCGACCGACTGAATAATGCTTGGCAAAAGCTTGATTCACATACCATGCCGATACGTTTTGAACTTCAATATCGACATCATCCGTACCAATAAAAGTATGAATACGCTGGATGATTTGTTCTTGGGTATATTGTGGCTCACCTTGAGCGATATCGAAGCCCCAACCTGCAATCCAGTCATTCCACGGAGAAATGGCACGCAGCAAGCCCATGCCAATTTCACCAAAACCTGCGGCGGGATTGACAATCCAATGTAAAATGCTTGGACGATGTTGCACATACTTAGTCAAGTCAGCTTTAAAACGCACATAGGTCGTGCCTGCACGCGCCATATGACCTTCAATCGGAAGACCGATTTTTTCAACTATTTTGGACCGCGCCCCATCCATACCCACCAAATACTTGGCACGAACCGAATATTTACGGTTTTCCAGTCGGTCTAAGAACCAGACCGTAACGCCATCATCATCTTGTTCATGATCTAAATATTCGGTGTTGTAAAATAGATTTGCACCACGTGCGACTGCATGTTTGACCAGTAGGGCTTCCATTTCTGGTTGCACCAGGTCGAATAAAGGTGAAGGACTTCCCTTTACATAATCACCGTGACGTAAATCGCCTGTTCCCCACGCTTGGATACGTGCAATTTCCTCACCAATTAAACTGGTGGTAATCATGCTTTCCCCCATATGTTGCCAGGGGGTTGCCATATTTTTAGCTTCTTCTTCCAATCCAAATTCACGCAATACTTCGACTGCACGTTGATTGGTAATATGCGCTCGTGGCGAATTTGCCAGGCCATTAAACTGGGTATAAAAACGGACCGAAATACCATAAGTGGCCAAGGCTAAAGCAGTGGTTGCTCCCGCCGGGCCAGTCCCAATAACCACAACATCCGTATCGAAAGGCTGATTTGACATCATATTTCCTTATTCAATTCACTTAAATGTGCGTATCCAAATGTTTGGATTTGCTTTTATTGAACTATAGGGAAAATATCGAGACTATTTAAAAACTATCAAAACTAACTATAGCGATATGCATCTGAGCTATAGAAACTCAAAGCATACTGATATTTTTAAGCGTGATGAGCATTTTTTGCCAATGCTTTCTGTATACAAACTGAAGCATTAGAAATGATGAAGCCACCCCTCTAGAGCATACACTTAATACACTTTCCGATCTAAAAATAAATTAAAGATGGTTTCTAAAATCGGTTTTAAATCCAACTTACAGATACACGGCAAACCGATGTTATCAAAATAGACAGGTGCAGGCTGCATAAAAAATTGCTATGCGGGGTTGCTCTATTTCTTAGGTGTTAAATGTATTCGGGTATGGTTTGCGACATCATATGGGGATAGACAAAAATATCTGCTCGGCGCTTATGCACTTCGACTTTATGCTGCTGCATCATCTCCAGAACTTTTAAATATTGTTGAGGAATTTCTCTGCCTTTAGGTGAGTAGAAATTTTATGAACGAGAGGCAAAACAGGTATAAATTTTAGGCTGTTTGATGGTAGCTGCATACCATAAAGCAATAGTGAGATGGCGAATTCGGTGATTAATCGCAACCCTAATTGCAGTTTTAAGCGTTCTGTTGCCTTTAAGCCAAGCCGGTAAAATACTCGCCCGGGAGCTGACTACAAAGACAGGATGATCTTCTAGAGCAAACTTAAGTACAGGAATAATATTTTGTCCAATCCGTGTTTCTTTATGAGAATAATGAACCACCAGAACAGAAACAACATTCCAATCATAGGCAAAATTATGAATTTCTTGTTCGCTGGAAGCTGGAAAAATTTGCTGATCAAATGCACATAGCATTTAAAAAACGGTTTTTTTGCTTAGATGCAAGTTGTGCAAAATCTACAATCTTTTCAGCAACACCCATCAAATTAATCTATTTTTTGATTTATATCAATTATTCATATTTATAGCTTAATTATATATCACTAAAAATGACGATTTAGATACATTTCATCAGTTTTTTTCCACCTGGTTCCAGTAGTGCTGTAGTATTCCTGGTCAATAAAAACCAATGTAAAGCACAATAAAAAAGCCCAACAGAGCAAGTCTGTCAGGCTTTTCCAATCCTTAAAAAGGAATGGATAAGAAAAAGATAAAATCTTTTAATCTACAATCTTTAATCACTATCTCTCACGATACGTAATCAGCACGGACTTAATCCGGTTATCTTCCAGTTCAGTTACTTCAAAATGAATACCGTGATATTCCAATTGAGCACCCAAACTTACTGTACCGTGAGTCTTTTCTAAGATCAGACCCGCAAGACTGATATAACCCGCCTCTTCTTCAACCAGGTCCATCATGCCCAGCTCCAGCTCTAGCTGATATACATCGAGCATACCAGAGGCTTTCCAGGTGTGATCATTAATTTTGACTAAATCGAGCTGCTCATCAGCATCCGGGAACTCACCTGCTATGGCTTCAAATACATCCAGAGGAGAAATCAAGCCTTGCACATTTCCAAACTCGTCACTTACCAATACCAATGAACCTTTCGAGGTACGCAAGGTATTAATGGCATCAATTACTTTCATTTTTTCAAAAATGTAAATCGGACGATGGCGTTTGATTAAAGCCTTGAGCTGTTCAGTATCTTCAAGTACATCCAGAAGTTCTTTGGCACGCACCACACTCAAGACCTTATCCAGGCTGCCGCGACAAACCGGAAATAAGCTATGTGGTACAGACAGCACCTGTTCACGAATTTGTTCAGGCGTATCATCAATGTTTACCCAAGAAATCTGACTTCGTGGAGTCATGATCGATGCGACAGACCTTTCCGCCAGGGTTAATACTCCGCCAATCATATAACGTTCTTCATCGGCAAAAGCTTCTTGAGCTTCANNGTTTGATGTCGGTTTACAAAAGCAGTTAATGATTTAGAAGCCAATAACATTACTGCCATGGCAACAATCATTGCCACCATCATCACATAAATGTTGTCGACCATACCAATCGCGGTAATCACCGAATCTAAAGAGAATACGGCATCTAACACTACAATTTGCGCAACGACTGCTGCAAAACTTGCGTAAACAATATTGGTGGTAACTTTAACTTCAGGCTTGCCTTCAATCTTTTCATGTAGTTCAGTCACGGCTTTATAAACCAGGAATAAACCACCGAATAAAAGAATGAGATCTCGA
>DKLL01000264.1 GCA_002455755.1 Acinetobacter sp. UBA6641 | reverse complement strand
TAATGATCATTGCGCCGTTGGCATTGAGCCAAACCGGGAAAAAATTGATCATTTCTTGCATAACTCACTGATGTTAGTCACTGCTTTAAATCCGGTGATTGGTTATGAAAACGCTGCCAAAGTGGCAAAAACAGCTTATAAGGAAGGCAAAACCTTAAAACAGGTCGCAGTCGAATTGAATCTGGTTACTGCTGAACAGTTTGATGCGGTGGTAATTCCTGAAAATATGGTTTCACCTAACGTGAAATAGGCAGCTAAAGGCTGGAACAGCTATCAATTAAACATCAGTGGTTTTTATCTGGGGCATATATGCGTACAATATACGAAGAAATTAACTGCTGATGATTGATTATGCTTGATGTTTATTTAACATGTATGAAAAAATAAAATAAGTAACTGATTTATATACAATCAATAGTATAAAAATAACCTAAAAATACGGTAAAAATGGTGCATTTGGTAGTTATATAAAACAGTAACTTAGCATATGGTTTTGATAAGCAATTTGCTGTCAGTAGAGTCAAAAAAACCACTTATTAAAGTGGCTCTTAAATCAATTATTTTTAAACGGTAAATCAATCCCAATATCCGCATCATTCCAAATAATTTCATGTCCAGATGCATACATTTCTGTCATCTTCTCAGTTGCATGTCCAGCTAAGGTTTGTGCCGATTTACCTACTTTTTTATGCAAGTGAATCGATAATGCACGGATCTCATGAAAGCTTGGCAACTGACGACCTTTTAATTCAGGATATGCCCCTGATTTTTGACTTGCTTTCAAAAATTCACGTGACACATACTGTGCTTCAAGCTGTGTCCAATGTTCCTTCGTTTGACCTTTATTTTTTGTTTTTCCTTTCGGCACACGATGGATAATAAAAGGGCTAATCACATCATCTCTACACCGGTCCAAAACTTTCTGCAATTCATCATTAATCTTGATTCTCACATAGCCAGCACCTTCCAATAGTTCAAATTCATCCTCAGGGTCATCTGTGGTTTTTTCCTGTGCTACGTGCAAATAACCGTCTTTGATATCTGACCACTTCATATTGATAATATCGATTCGTCGCTGAGTCGTGAGCATTGCTATATCAATCGAATTTTTCAGCCATTGAGGTGATGCATCACGAATCATTGCTAAGCCTTCCAGCGTATGTCGTTTACGTTGCTTGATTCTGAAACGCTTAATTGTTTGCGCTGCAGGATTCTCAGTGACCAAGCCTTTACTGATTGCAAGGTCGAAGATTTGAATCAACAAACTTCGTGTTTCAATACTGGTTGATGCGGGCAAGCTCTCAAGCAGATTATTGGTCATAAATAGGGTAATGGATGATAATGGCTTATCATTCCATTCTGCACAGCGGTTAAGGCTGTGCGTATAAGTTCGAATAGAGTTAGGTGCAAGTGGACGACCATCTTTCCTGCGCTTTTCAGACAAGAATTTTTGAGAAAATTCACCAAACGTTACCTCACCCATGACAACAGCTACGAGATCCGTTGTCGGTGTGAGAATATCGTTTAGTTTGCGTGCTGCGGCAACCGCTTTTGCTTTATCCGCACCCATAGCATGCCATGCACCAGTAATCGGGTGTCTGTACTTCCAAGTACTTACACCGTTTCGGTACAGATTTGCTGGCAAATCTTTATTTCTCTTTGCGCGTGGTCTGGCCATGCTTTCAACTTCCCAAAACTTTATCTACAAGATCATCACCAGTTTGTTTTTGGTAGATGTTCCACTGGATGTACCAGAGTTTACCTTTCTGCTCAGCAGGCAATAATCCGAGGCGGCATTGTCGCACAATCGTTTGGCGGGCAGGTGGGGTAGAGCCCTGATCACCATACACGCGCTTAATAAATTCTGATACTTTGATTAGACAAGTCATTAAAAATTACCCTCCAATCTTTTATTGGCTTCTATTTCTTCATCTTTGGCATGTCGCCATGCTTTAGGTAAGAATGATTTAACGATAAAACCCCAGTTACCAGACTTGGTTTTATATTTAAAGTCGTATCCCATGTCTTCAATTAGCTGACACGGTTCTTCTGAAAAATCTTCATTATTCGTAAATGCCCAGTCTCCAACCTCAAAAATATTATGAGCTCTGCGATATTCCAATAAACGCTGCTTTAAACTTTCTACATTATGTAGAAGGCTAGCATTAGGATTAATCAAAACAGCTTTTGCTTTTTCGTACCCGTTAAAACTTTCTACGACAGAATCAGCTAAGCTCATGAGGCCTCCTTACTTTTTAATCTATGACCTGCTTCTATTTCTTCATCAGTGGCATGGTCTTTAAGTTGAATGACAACAGGCCCATTTCTAAAATCAGGGGAAATTAACTTTCCGTCGAGCTGATTGCGCTCCTTGGGTGTTAAATTGCGCCATTTCGCAATACACCAATCACCTTTTAAAATTCCAATTGGCATGTCCATACACATTGAGCCAATGCTGTAGCCACGATCACGCAACCAATTACGAGNNCAGTTTGATTAAATGTAATTTCAGTCATTGGCTGACTCCTGTGATTCTTCACGTTCTTCAGCGATACATTCCTCTAAATGCTTAATACATTCAGATTTAGAGCCAAAAGGACCTTGCCAACATCCATTGAAGTGAATATCCCATTCAACTAGACCATGCTCTTCAATTCTGTCTATTTGAACTGTGCCGTAAAAAGGCACCTCATGTGCCCACCAGGTTTCATTATCATCAGTACCAAATTTGATTTTAGAGTTTTGCGATACTACTTCAGCCTTATAAATACTTTCTGCACGTCTGATTAATTCTGAAACTAGTGTTCCCTTCATAAACCATGTTTGACCAACCATGCAATGGTTTTTTAAAACCTGTTCCGGCACCACTTGGGCTTTGGCTCGCTTTGCACGTAACCACATAACCCAATCAGTATTTAAAACTTCAAAAGCGAGCTCTTTGTCTTCATCTTCTGAAAACTCACTTTTGATTTCGTAATCACCAGTGTTTTCATTGAAATTGAAAAACGGCAGAAGGTGAGAGTGAATAAACTCGGCTTCAAATAACGGTTTTTCTAAAGCCCATCGAGCTTGTTTTTCTTGAATATCCATCACTTTTGCTCCTGCCGTGTATTCCAAGCGTTAACAGCATGCGGTTCAATTTCTTCACAGGTTTGAAAAGAAGAATTAAATAGGATGCCGGGTTTAACCAAGCACGTACGGTTGCTACAAATAATACGCACAGCCTTATTTGATGAGGGCGTCATTTTTGTGTGGGACAATTTAGGAATTGACTGGCACCAAGGGCAAGGCAACAATTCATGGGTATTAAATTCCATTACGCCACCTTTCTATTCTCAAGCCATTCTTTAAACTCAGAACGAGTTAATACATTTGGGTTGCCAAGCAGTTGCTCTACACTGAGATGAGCAGGGCGCAAGCAATTGCGATACGTGTCATCACGATAAACAATCCCATCACCACCCAAGTAATAAAAGCGAGCTGTGGATAAGCTAACGTGCGAGAAGAATCCACTTGATTTAGCTTTTTTAGTGCGCTTAACACGCTGTTTATTTGTTAATCCCATCATGCCACCACTTCATCAGTCATTAGCACACCAACCAGGTTGCCACCCTCAATGAACCAGTCCACTTTGCTTAACCCGAAAATATCGCTGAGTAATTCTGAAAGCTGGTCCTTTTCAAGTTTGAGTTTACTTTTACGGGTAACTACTGTTTTGATCTGCGACTTGTATTTATCCAAAAGTGTTGCTGGTGTATCGGTACTATCAGCTTTTACACCCGGATTAATTTCAATGCCTAAAACATGAGTTAATGCTTCAGGTTGTTTTTGAATAATTTCCATGGTCGCGGATGCAGCAGCTGAAGCCACTGTATCTTTACGAAACTCTAGTGATGGGATGCTTACCATTTGGGTTTCTGGTTTGGCATCAACTGGCTGTTCTTCAGGTTGAGCTTCCTTAACAGCTTCACCTACAACAAGCTGGTAATGTGATGCACCAGGTAGACCTGTGCGATTGATGTTGTGTATCTTTCTTAATTGCCACACCGTCTGGGATAGTTGTTTATCTGTAATGCCTAAAGTACCAACAATGACTTCACCAGATAGGCCTTCTTTATTTTCCTGTGGTAGCTTTAATAATTCAGCCTGAAGATTACGTTTGACTTCAGCTGGTTGTTTCGGTGCCAATTCTGGTGTTTTCTGAATCATTTCTTTGGTGGCAGTTGCAGCAGCAACCGGTTCCCTAACTACTGTAATAACTGTCTGAACTTCAGCAACAGGTTTTGGCTGATTTAATGTATAAACCCCCATATCTTCTGTAATGTCTGTGCGTGTGGAGATAACATTACGAACAGTTTTGATGCTTAAACGGCAGATCGTTGTAAGTTGATTTCCAGATAAACCTAAAGGATTGTCTTTTAATGCAGCCAATACTTTTTGAGTGTTTTTATGCAACTCACGTTCAGCTTTTTGAGCCTGAAGCTCTTTTTCAGTCGTCATTTCATTACCTCAATATGTAACTGGCCAATTTAAAGAATATTGTGACGTTTCAATTTTTCGCGAAACGTGCCCCGGTTTATTCCAAGCATNNCTTGATTACCCCGGCAGCGAATTAAAATTTCAGGAAGAAGGGCTTTTTCAACTTCATGAATAAGTGCGCTATACACTTCGCCCTCAGTCGCATCGATTAACTTATTCACGTCAGCAGGGTGAAGATTTAATAAGGGTGGCTGTTTTGTTTGCATGATTTTCTCTATTGTTAAGCTGCTGCGTTACGAACTAATTTGATCTGGTCGTTTAGATTTTCGATAAATTTCTTACCGTGTCTCAGATACATTTTGAGAAACACGGCATAGCGTTTTTGTGCCATGGCACACATTTCACCGCTGACATTGAGGATCAGTTTTGGCCGGTCAGGATGGTGAAAGATCATATCGCCAAAGCCTTTTTTGCCTGTGGTTTGAATTGGCATGTTCATCATGAACAAGCCAAAATGAACTTTTTCACAGTCGACCATGTACTGATCATTGAATAAAAAAGCACAAAATGCCCGACGCATATTTGCGTGAATAAACTTGCCGCCAACCGGTGCAATTTCTTTATATTTAAAAGCGACAATTTCTACAGATTGAGTGGGCATTTCCATTCATTCCTACTTAATTAATGACGTAACGGTTGTTGAGTGTTTGGATTGCCTTTTACCCAGCCCATTTGATCTGCCCGAGCTTTACAAGCATTTTCAATAGAACGTGCATACTTGGTTGATGCAAAAGCACCTAAGGCTGTATCCAGTAACTTCGGGTCGTTGGTGCTTTTAATCTGATTCAATGCAGATTGATAACGCTCTTCAAGTGAACGTTTAGGTTTTTGACCTGCCGCCTGTTGTTGATTTTGCTGCTGTCCACGGTTTTGCTGAGCACTGTTGGAACGTTGCTGCTGGTTTTGTTGTGCACCACGGTTATTCGTGTTTTGCTGGTATTCGGCTGAGTCTGCATCCTTAGTATCGTCAATTAAGAACAAACCATTGAGTGCATACTTACGGGCATAGGTACTTGAAGCACCAAAGGTCTGAGAAGCATCCATACCTTTTTTAGCTTCTACACCGGCATGGGCTTTAACTTCAGTCACATTGCCGTCAGCATCTTTGAAAACAACTTTTGCAGTAATCACTGCAATGCCTGCAATATCGTGAACATCATCTGTAATGACCATGTCACAACCATATTTTTCAAGCAGCGGCTTTACTGCTTCCAGAATGTCTTCACAGCTACGGTAGTGAAATTTACCGTATTCGTTGTATTTGCTTTTTGGAGCTTTAAGCTCAAGCTGAATTTTGCGCAATGCGCTATTATTTTTTTCTGACATGTTCATTCTCCCCAGATGATCGAGTCTGATTAAAGTGGAGGGTTATGCACCAACCCAGCCCATGCGTTTTTTGTATGCACGACGTTCGTGAAGTGGGATGTTTGTACGTTGCAAATCGATTGCTAATTGTTTGCGACGTTGAAAAGCCATTTCTTTTTCAAAATTGCTACGAATCCATGGCCGAGCAACATGCATTTCCAGCGTGACCAATTCGGGACCAGCTTCACGCTCAATGTAAATTTTTTGGCCTTTCATGACATAAGTTAGGTGGCCAAGACGCATGCGATTATTGCCTTGCTCATCAGTACCTAAGTATTCAGAGAACTTTTTAGTAGAAGTAGTCATGAGCGTGCACCTGTCTGAAATTTGATGGATTCAATCGTTTGGCGATCAACTTCTTCTGAACAGCTTTTCACTGTGAAAGGACCTGCTATAACAGCACCAATAAAGCCAATAATTAAAAAAGCATCTTTTGCATCAGCTCTAAACTTATTGCGTTTATTTGACTTGGCCAATTGTTCTGTTGATGGCGGTTGCTGGTAAAGAATCCCGGTTTGTGGGATGTGACCAAAATCCGGCGTTTGACTATGTGATGGAACTTGATTCATAATTACCCCGTAAGCTTGCAAGTGTTTACATGAAGCCCTGATCCCGTCGAAAGTCTCAGGGCTTTTTAATGATTAACGTACTAACGAGCCTTCAAGTACGGTTACGAATGGATGCACACCTGGTAAAGTCTCAACAGTTCCATCGGCTGCATCATCAGAAAGATTTAATTTTCCGTTTTTGATGTAATCAATGGTGTCTTCCATAGAGCGTTCAATCGCTTTTTCTAACTGATCAAGGTCGTACCAAAGACGGAGAACGCCTTCTTTAATGCGATAACGGAATCGAGCTGGTAGGGCGTAGTGACTGCCGCCACGATGAACCTGAATACCAAACACGATTTGCTCAGGAATAGATAAAGAGCCTTCACGACCAGCACTTGCATCAATTTTTTCGTTATAGGTCAGACTGACTTGACCGTTATCGGTACGAATACCTGATTTAAAATCAACACTAGATTTGGCAGAAAGGGTACTTACGATTTCGTATAGTTCAGCAGCAGCTGGCTGATTGATGTAGGGCATAACATCTTCAAGGAACAATGCAAAATTCTCTTGAGACATTGCTTCACCTGATTTTTCACAAATTTTGATGAATTCAGGTGTTTTTTCCACGTTAAAGTGAGCGTTATGTTCACAGTGGCGTTGAATTGCATTGGCGTTAGTTTCTGCATTCACCCCAGTTTCGTGATAATCAAGAACTGCCTGAATTTTCCCCGCCAATACATCAACAAAAATAACTGAGTTTGGATCCGCAAAACGATTTACATAAGCAATAAAGTCTTTTGCTGTGTGTAAGCGAAGCACTTGCTTTAATTGAAGTGGGCGAGCTAAAAGATCGGTGAAGGATTTAGTATTGCCACCTTCAGGAATGACGACAAATGGTAGTTTTCCACCAGCAACCTGTAGTGAAGACTGGCCAAGTTTGAAAGCATCGGAAGTCACTTGAGTATTTATTTCTGTATTCATGTTGTACCTGTTGTTCTATGAAAAATTAAAAGAATTAGTTGAGGGCTTTAATTTTTGGTGCCGCTTCAGTTGGGATGGCTTTTAGGTCAATTGGTCCACTGTCGCTTACGCGTTCTAGGTTTAGACGTTGTTGACGAGGATCTTCACGAACAAGCTGTTGGTCACGATCTGTAAATAGGACAGTTGCTTCTTTTTCAAATTTCGGAAGCGTGGTTTTAACGTCATCAATGATTTTGTAAGTACCAGCACCATTAGGCTTAATGGTTAATTTCACGGTGACAGTACTTTGCTTGCCTGTGTCAGCAGATGCTTGCAATGCTTCAGTTAAAGCTTGATCAAGTTCTTGCAGGGTGCATCCATGCTGTAGGTTGCCAAGTGTTTGGCAAAATGAAGTATGTTTAGTCATGATGACTTTCCTCACATTGGGTTGTTGTGTGAGATATATGTTCAATTAATTAAACAGTATTGTCAATATTTTATTCAATAAAATGAACTAAAATTATTTAATTAATTAAACGACTTTTCCGTAGGTAAAAGAAAACCCATCATATGGATGGGTTGTTTGGAGTTTATTCTCGATAAAAATAACCAATCAAATTATATAAAGGTTACGTCGACCTCCTGATATTAATTTACCCAATATCTATCACCATTAAAGTCACGTCTAAGTTGGGTGCAGGCTTGATTGATTTCATTATGTTTTAAAAATATATTCTCTGCTTTTCGGTTAAAGACTAAAGGGCTTTCTGAAATATAAACATAATCCATATGAGCAGACATGAGTGGTGCATTTGGATCGTTATTAGTTCTTTTTGAAATTTCATTAGAGCTAAGATTTATAGCATCAAAACTAAGAGAGCTGTTTCTGAATCTATCGCATTTAGAAACAAGAGTTTCTGCATCTGCAAAAGGCATTTTTTTGCCATTTACAACCAAACAGCCTTCATCACATTTATTTGAGCAACCACTTAGTAGAA
Organism: Acinetobacter sp. UBA6641; assembly: GCA_002455755.1. Lineage (GTDB taxonomy): Bacteria > Pseudomonadota > Gammaproteobacteria > Pseudomonadales > Moraxellaceae > Acinetobacter. Next base: position 8,013 of record DKLL01000264.1, on the reverse strand, counting down.
ATAAAACAAGAAAACCAAAAATTATTTTCATAGAAAAATTCTCATTAGTTTTTTCTTACTTTTACCAAGTCTCGGTAGTAGATATGCGCCAGATCCATCCGACAATTTCAAATTCTTGTTCCCTTATTTGATCAGCAGTTAATTGAATTTCCGGGTACTCTACGGCATTGTCAGAAACAATACGAATGCCACCCATAGGCAGGTTATAAAGGCGTTTTGCCATAAATAAACCTCCATGACAAATAGCGAAAATCTTACCGTCTTTAACCGTTTTTCGACCTAAATCGATGTGAATTGTGTCCCCATCTTTAATAGTTGGATACATTGAATTACCACTTGAACCAGTGGCTGCAGCATTTGCTTTTTCTATCCCTAAATTGCGAAGGGTAGCTTTAGGTAGACGTAATNNTTGAGTTTTTAGTGCTTCCCCAATGGCACCACTACCACAAGCAAAACTAAAGTCATCAAAGAAAGGAATTTCTACTTCGTCATCATCGAGTGGTGTGTCTGAATCCCATACATCAACTGATTGAAAAGGTGTAGTGCTCGTAACCCCTGTCAATATCCAGCTTGTCGTGGTTTTGAGTGCACTGGCCAAATTCTCAATGTGTTTTGCACTTGGGTTATTGCTCCCATTAACCCAGCCAGAAACAGTTCCTCTTGATGCCTTGGTGAGTCGCATTAAATCGGCTTGGCTTAAATTCAATTCACTCATTCGTTCCTGAATTCGATCTGCTACGGATTTAATCATTTAAATAATTCCAATTCTTTTGTTCATAATTCTGAACAATTTATTTGACAATTACCTGAACAGATTGTTTAATTAATAAAACAAATGTGTTCAGGTTTCTAAATATGAATGTTCAACAACTTCGTGATCATTTTAAGGCGCGAAACAACCTTGAATTAGCAAAGAAAATTCAATACGCAAGATCAACTTTAACGTTGTGGGAACAAAACGGCATCCCTCCAAAGACCCAAGCTTATTTCCAAGTGATTTCGAACGGCAAGCTAAAAGCCGATTCTTTAGCTTTAGGGACTTGATCGGAAAGTAATCAATGTCACATAAACGAAATTTCAAAGGATTAAAGAACCAACCAACACAGGTAAGAGCATGAATCTTGAAAATGAAGATTTTAATTTTAGTTTTCTCCGCATGACAGGCTGGAGTAATTGAAGTGGGGGTAGATGACGTGCAAGAAGCTTTTGCAAAAGGGTATTTGGGTGGGAAGTTAACAACGCCCAAAACCTTCAAATTCACAGATGAAATGCTGGACGCGGTAGCGATTGCAGCTGAGTCAGAAGATAAAGATATGGCTGATTGGATTCGTGAAGTCATCGCTGAAGCTCTTCTGGTTGTTGATGCTAAGTACGAGCGTATGACGCGAGCGCGTGAAAGAGCAAAGTGTACTTCGGGCACTTTGGTACACCAGCATAACGAGCGTTAAAAAGAAGGGGATGTAGAAAGTGAATACTCAAGTTCCTGTACAAAGCATCGCTCAAACCATGAGTACCCGAGAATTGTCTATTTTGTGCGGTAAACAGCATAAGCATGTTTGCCGTGATGCTGAAAAATTGAATGAAACCTACGTGAAAATGGGCCTGCCCAAAATTGGGCAGGGGTATTACACCCACCCAAATACAGGTAATCAGCAACATCGTGAGTTTTTACTGACCAAAGATCAAACTATTGATCTTGTGACTGGTTACAACTCGGAATTACGTATCAAGATTAATCGTCGCTGGGCTGAGCTTGAAAAACAAACGGCTTTTGATATTAAAAATCCTGTGCACTTACTACAAGCCATTGAAGTCCAAGCAAGGCTTAATCTTGAGTTGAGTGAAAAAGTTGCACATTTAGAGCCTAAAGCAGAAGCCTTAGATGTTATTGCAGATACATCCAACACGTACTGCCTGCGTGAATGTGCAAAAACGATTGGCATTCAAGAAAAAGAACTGATCCAGCTGCTGCTTGATAAGAAATGGATTTACCGCGAACNNGCGATTTACACCCATGCCAGGGGAAATGTTCGGAATTTAAAAATGAGCAGTGTCATACCTGCTTGATCCGTGACATTGAAAAGCAGGAATTTAATTTAGGGGTAGCACCTGATGATGCCTATGTAAGAGGTGGCCAGGACGATGTAACTGTCCTTGATGAGGCGTTCAAGTCGATGATCGATGAAAGCTTCATAGAAATATTTGGGGTTACAACACTCCCTTAAAAGTAAACCCCGATGTATCAGATCGGGGCCACTAATTCAAAAATGGGGTTAATCATTATGAATATGAAAACAAATTTAGCACATGAGCCACCGATTCTACAACAAGTTGGTGAAGTGGTTCAGTTTCCAAATAAAGAAGGGGAAACTGTGGAACGCAGACGTAAAGACCCATTGGTACCAAGTAATGTTGATTTACGTGACTTCGCATATATGCCACTTGATGTAGTACGTTTTCGGGATAGTGACTTTGCTGCCTTAATAGATGGTGAGGCATTTAGAGCCGGGGTTCTATTGTGGTGTGCATCATGGCATCAAGTGNNCCAAGTGCCAGCCGGTTCATTGCCTGCTGATGATCGTGTGTTGGCTAATCTGGCAGGCTTTGGTCGTTATGTTGCTGAATGGCAAAAAGTCAAAGAGGCGGCATTGCATGGCTGGATCGAGTGTTCGGATGGACGTTTATATCATCCGGTGATTTGTGAAAAAGCATTAGAAAGCTGGTCTTCAAAACAGCAACATCAATATGCACGTTTTGCTGATCGTATGCGTAAGGCAAATAAGAAACTGGATGCTGAAAATAAGCCACAAATTGAAATTCCAGAGATCGATACATGGATTTCCAAAGGATGTCCGAAAGACTGGAACCGGAATTCCATCAGCGTTCCACAGGAATTCCAACAGCCTTCCAGCAGAATTCCAGAAGAATTCCACCGGAATTCCAATGGAAATTATGAAAATTCCACTGGAAACTCTGAGTTTTCCGCTGGAAAAGAGAATTTTTCCGCCGGAATTCCGCAGAATTCCGAACTTAAGGGAAAGGGAAATATAAGGGATATTAATAATAGTAGTAGTGGTAGTAGTACGCGCGAAGAAAAATTTTCTGCACAACGTACTCAAATGGGATTTGTTCGATATTACACGGATGATCTAAAGCATTACACGTTTGATGAGCTCATGGCGACATATAGCGTTGAAGCAGATTTTGATGCACAAGCTCGTCATGTTACTGATTATCCCAATATCACGGATGAGGTGATTTATTTGGCTTTCCAAGAGCTATCTATCTGGGGAGCACAAGCAGAAAAGAAAACAGCACACCGCTGGATGGCTACATTCCTATCCAAGTTTGTACAACAGGCTTATCACAGCAAACCTGTAAAACAGAAAAAAGATGATTTCCAATTTGGTGACCTGGCTTATGAAGCCATGCAGCAAGGAGGATATCGCGATGTCTGAGTTGCAGATTTATCAAGCCAACATTGAACGCAATATGCTTGAACCAGCTCAAGCAGACTTAGTGCTCACCATGATGCAGCAGCAATATGGCGCTGAGTTCAACCACAAGCATGAAAAGAATACCANNAATACCAAAGCGCAATTGCGTGCTACGGCTTCCCGGATACTTGCTGGATTGAGCGAAGCAAACATTGTGCTTGGCTTACAACGTATGCGCCATGAGCAACGCTGTCCATCTTTGTCAGCATTTCGTGAATTATGTGAATACTGGAAAGGCCCGAATGAAGCCTGGGCAGATGCCATCACATACACCAAAAACAAAAAGCATCCGATTACTGAACTGACCAAGCAAGCCTTGGACAGAGTTAAGGACATGCTGATTGATACCGATGATAACCGTGATGCGGTTCGCATGCAGCAATCGGCTGGTTTCGCATTCCGTGAAATTTACGAGAGCTTGGTTGAACAGGCGAAATTAGCGAATGACATAGAACGTCCATATGTACCGCAAAAAGCTGAAGCTTCAGGACATATAGCGATTGAACTTCAGATCATTCCTGAAAAATCAGTCTATGAAAAATTGACGGATGAACAACGCGCCATTGTGGACATGCAAAAACAGTTGGTTGCAAAAGGCATGGATCATCGCACTGCATTGAACCAGGCACGTAAAGAAATCGGCAATCAAAAGTTAAACAAGCTGGACAATCCAGAACTACAGGCAAAGGTTAAAAAACAGCCTAAGCAAAAATTTGACACACCGTTCCAAAAGCTCGTTGCAAAGGGCGTGAATGTGAAAGATGCATTTAAACAATGCAAGTTAGAGGGGGCTAACAAGTGAATGCACAAGTAAAAATTGAACAACCCACAATCGCTGCAAGCAACTTACGTCGCTCTAAAGTCGCTCATTTTATGGAAGTCCTCGACATTCTGCTTTTTGCTTGTCATGCCACACAGGCTTTCAGCGTTGAAGATATTGTGCAAAACGTTTCTGAAAAAGGCCGACGTACGGTTTATGCAACATTGGTCAGCCTGGTTGAAGAAGGCCTGCTTGAACGTGTACCAACCTCGATCCATTACTACCGACCAACGGAATTTGCCAAAGACTTACTGAACACACATGGGGAGATTGTGAAGTGAGCAGAATTTCATATGAAGATTTGGTGCAAAAAAATGATGCACAAAAAATGGCTCGCTATATCACTGCTCAGCAAAAACATAAATTGCGTGAAGAACTGGAAAAAGAGCTCAAAAAATATAAAGGCCACGTCACTGTATTACCAGGTGTGATGCATAAACCACGTCAGCCGTCACCAGTCCGTGACACGAGCAATGAATACTGCGGCAATTTGAAAGCATATCGTGTTCGCCAGTGGATTGCTGGTCCTGGTTATAACAACGGTCGCCGTCAGCGTTTGTCAGAAGTGACAGAGATTAGCTTAAGACGAATCAATGATATTGCCTGTGAACAATCTGGTTGCATTTTAACGAATGCTGAATATGTGCAGATTAAAGCTGCAATGCCAGAAATTGAAGCAATGGAGACTGAAGTAGCAATGTCTCAGCAGGTGGCGTCATGACACGTGGATTCCAGCTTAATCATTTTGTGGTGCTAAAAGGCCAGAAGTCGGTATTTAGGATCATCAAATTTTTTGAAGTGACCAGTCGTAAAAAGACCAGTCACCGTGTACGCCTGCAGAACTTAAAGTCAGGTTCAGAAATGGCGAAGCAAGTGAAAGACATTGAACGTCTGGCTTTGCAGGTTGAAGTGGAAACTAAACAACGTGGAGGGCAGGCGGTATGAGAAACCGTTTCTACCTAACTTCTGCCCACGGTGATCTTGGTTCAAATATTGTTTGGCATCGTCATGAAGGTCGTGGTTATTCAGCCGACATCGATCAGGCACACGTATACACACTTAAAGAGGCACAGGAGGAATGGGAATATGGAATTTGTCAGCCTATTTCTGCTGATCATGTTGATGCTTTAGCTGTTTGGAAAGTTGATCATCAATACATTCCCAATACAACTCAGCCCTTCACAGATATCCACAATACATACGTTGCTTTCAAAAAAGGAAAATGGGATGGCAATGATGTTTATTGGCTAAATATCGATAAATGTATTACATCGACTGATTTTGATAATGCTTCTGTATTTGGTTACCCAGTAGCTAAAAAATTAGATTCAAGCTATGTGGTTATTCCATTTGATCTGGCAGATAAGGCAAAACGTCGCACATTCCAAAGATCACAATTCAATCGCAGAAAGATGGTACAGGCTGCCGGCTTACGCGTTCCANNGCAAAAAACAGCAACGCAGGGTTAGCAGTCCTATGACTCGTTTTAACTGTCCCTCTTGTGGGCGAATTACATGGCAGGACTATCCGTATGACTTTCTAGGGTGTCGTAACGTTCATTGTGATGAATGGAGTATGAATGCATGAAAAAGCCACGTACTAAAAAGAAACACAACCCAAACAAGCTGCTTCCACATCAAGTCCAGGAACTACAGCAAGCAGCTGCAGCACGTCGTAGTGAAGCTGAATTTATGGCGCGGTGTGAACTGGAATGCCAAGACACGTACGAAATGGAAATGACGTTTTTCAGTCGTAATGTACACAAATACATTGAAGAACAAAAGGTGAAACAAGCGGAACTGATCAACATGATCGAAGATCCAACGGTTATCCCTTATCACATCATCATCGGTGCATATGATTATCAGGACTTGGCCATTGCTTTGACACTGGAAAGTATTCATACGCCAGATGTTTGGAATATTTCAGCTGAGGGTTATTTCATTGACGTGAATAACCCGGATGCAGAAATGATCAGCCATGACTATCACATTACCTTGCCATCCATGACTCAATTGGAAGTCTGGAAAGGCAAAGATAAATGCGCGGTTCCTTTGGGAGATGGTCTGAAGGTTGTACGTAAATGGGAAGGCCTGCAGCAGGAATTGATTAAGCATTTTGCTGAAAAGATAGAACAGGACGGGCTATTAGATACCTACTCACTGGAAACCATCCAGGTGCATTTTGCTGTTGATGCTAAGTTTAAGAATGCAAATCACTATGCTGAATTCTTGACGATCAGTGAATGGGTTGAAAAGGGTATTGCTGAAGAACGCCTGTACAAACTATGGGTGGATGAGCAATTAAAAATTAAGGAACTGCAGGCCAAGAAGAATAAGGAGTATGCAGCTTGAAAGAATTAAACAAGGTGTTTTTATTCGTGTTTATGGCAATTGGTGCGGCAGCCATGAAGGTATGGGGTGGAGTGTGAGTAATTTTAACCGTGGTGATCTGATTGTAAAAAAATTAACTGCAGATAAGCGTATTCGTTATGTCATGCATATGCATAAGTCCAAAGTACAAATTGCTGAACTCAACAAGGATGGAACGCCCAATCTTATGACCTTACAGGCACCTTATGCTGATTTATTCCGTTTGGCCAACCACCATGAACGTTTATGTAGATTTCGTATTGATGATTTGATTAGTCATCTGGGCTTGAAAGATGCGCGGGACATTTTGAATGGATCTAAGCAATCGGACGTATGTAAGGTTGAACTGAAGCGTCAGTGGGATGCTTGGCATGCAGATCAAGAGCAGACACAACGCATGGAGAGTGGTTTTAATGACTGAGTTTAAGGCAATTAAAGTGGGTGATCAGGTCAAAGTCGATTTCATTTCTGAATCAAGGACTGAATTTTCAGGTAATCGATTCACCGGGGAGGGTTTTATTGACCGTGTTGAGGATGGTCGTGTATTCGGCCGTTTAAACGATGGCACACCGTTCATGTGTAGCATGGACGATGTTCAGGTCATAGCTAATGTAGGTGATATTCACGACGTATTCCAGAAGTGGTTTAAGGAACAAGATTTCTACCAAAACTTACGTTATCAGGAAGGTAATCGTTTATTCCTACGTGATGGCGATATGTACCGTTATTTACCTGTGCACATGACGTTTGTGGCATGGAGTGAGAAGCAAAAGCGGGTTGAGGCTGTTTCGCACATGCTTAAGGGCGATTTGAAATATGTGGAGCAAGACCTTCGAGGTAATTTTGAATTTTTAAAAATGGCAATGATTCGTTGCTTAGGTGATGCGCTCAAAGCTCTGCGAGGTGAGCATGAAACTGACTAAGCAGCAACGCGCAGAACTCAAAATGAAATTCGGTGGCCATTGTGCTTATTGCGGTGAGTTATTGAGTGATAAGTGGCATGCAGACCATATTGAAGCTGTGAAACGTGATCTTATCCATGTTGGTGGTGGAAAATTAATTACAGGTGAAATGACACGACCACACCTAGACACCATTGAGAACATGAATCCAGCATGTGTGCCTTGTAATTCAAATAAATCATCAATGTCTTTGAAATCATGGCGCAGTTTGCTGACCCATTACCGTGATGTTCAGTTGCTTCGTGATAGCACTCATGCTCGCCATTTGCATCGTTTCGGCTTGATTGAAATTAAACCTGATTCCAGTAGTGTTCTTTTTTGAAACTTGGCAAGGCACCTGTGACCAGCATCTCACTCGCTGA
>DKLL01000138.1:33836-37631 GCA_002455755.1 Acinetobacter sp. UBA6641 | reverse complement strand
TACTGCTATATGGAAACAACATGAAATATAAAAATTTGACTGATGAACAGCTCACTCAAAAATTAATTCCAGAAAGATTTATTCCACCAAAACCACCAGAACTTGAAGACAAAAATGTTGAATATGTTTTTGATAGTGAGGACTCATTCAATTTAACTTATGATGAGTTAGTTGAGATTGTGAGTAAGGCACGTTTGACTGGGCCTAGAATGGTTCCAGTATTGGGTACCATAGACTAAACATCAAATGATGAATAAGGACAAAATTTTAGATGATGACTTTTCTGTATGGTAACAGCGATTTTAATGATCTTCTTCAAGAGTGCTATTTAACACAGTCCTCTATGTTATCTGGAATAGAGTTTCTTACAAAAGCAAATATTTATGACAATAAAGATGGTTTATTCTATTCCTCATTTTTTAATTTAAGCATCGGGATAGAGCGATTTTTAAAAATAGCCTTACTATCAGAGTATATGTATACAAATAATTTTCAAAAACCAGAAGTTAGTTTTTTGAAAGACAAAAGTCATAATCTTATAAAACTTTTTAATAGCTGTGCTGAAATAGTAAAAAAGTACGATATACCAATCAAGCCATTAGATAATAAACATCAGGCTTATGACTTATTTTATTTTTTAAGTTCATATGCCACAAAGACACGGTACCAAAATCTGGACAAATTAACCAATAAATATGAAAAATATGATAAACATCCAATACATAGTTGGACAAATATATCTGAAAGCTACTTAAGAAAGTATGTAAAAAGTGAAAAAATAGAATCAGAATTATTGAAACATTATAATAAGTATCCAAATGCTACCGGATTCACTTATTATCTGGACTTTAGTGGACATCCATTGCTAAGCGTCGATCTACTCATGTATCAATACATAATAAAAAAATCTAAGCCCTATATACTTAATGATTTAATACAAACGCTAAGACCTATCTATAGAATGCTAGATAAAATATCACTCAATTGTAATAACGGGCCTGATTCAGATTTGAATGGACCAGTCAGATTTCCTTACTATGGTGAATTATTTCCATTTTTTTATGCTGACTTAAATCTTTTTAAACGCGTAAAAAGCTGGATTAATAGATATTCATAAATGTTATTAAAAATCCCAANNTTGGGATTTTTAATAACATTTAAGGAAATGATTTTTTAGAATAATCTGAATATCTTAAAAATCACAGTATCTTAATTAATTTTTTGGTTAAGTTCCATGACTTGGTATCAACAGAAACAGAATAGACCTTTCCACCTTTTTTCTGAATTTTATTTAAAAGCTCCATGACACTTTCATCTTGATTTTTAAAGTAAGGATTTCTAGTACCTAGGTACACCTCTTTAATTTTAATTTGATGATCATAAATTTTTAAACCAGCAATTTTTACTTTGCTATAACCAGGCTTAATCTCTTCTGAAGGAATTGAATATCTATTATATGGGTTTTCCCAATATTCTTGTATCTCCATAGCTATAGAAGCAACACGTTTTACAATACGAACTTCTTCTTCATAGCTCCATATCGTATCTTTATTTAGAAATAAATGATCTATTAATTCTCTAGATTTATGATCTTGCTTATTATATAAACCATCTATTGCATTACACAAATTGGTGGTTAGTTTTGTAGAGGCCTTTAAAAATGGCTTAGTTTTTGTATATATGACATTTCCTTTGTGTACTGGAATTAAATTGCTATCTTCACTTTTAAAAAAAGGAGTTTCTACATCATAACCAATTACAAAACCTTTATGCTCTTCCCCATAATAAGACCACATTAAAGAATTCAATGGGGTTCTTGTTAGACTTAAAATAGCTACATTATTTAAAGTTTTTTGAATGCGATCTTTGGTAAAAGCTTTTCCTTCTATAACACTCGCTTCAGATGGATCATTGAAGTAAATGGGTGTCCTAAAACCTACTCTTTCACTTTCTAAAGCACTTTTCCCAGAACTAAATCCATAATATTTATATAAAATCATTATCTTATTCACATAATTTTCATTTAAATTTCAAGTATTATCGTACATCATTTAATTTTCGTTTAATAGAATGATGTCTTGCATATTGCTGTACATAAACCTCACGTGTACTAGGTCATGGTGAGGTTTTATTTTTTAACTATCCGGAAATTCCGGATAATTCAAACTTACTATACATCTTATTCCAAATAATCAAAAAGCCATCATTTCAATGGCTTTTCTACAGCATCAATCAATGCCTTTTTACCTTGAGAACATTCTACATATTTACGTCGATCATCGACCATCACACGCAGTACTTCTGCCCGGGTGCCTGATTCAAGTTTNNTTTGTATTAATAATCTCTGTGCGCACACGCTGAGCTTGTTTTGCTTCCTCATGTTGTTCACTCACTTTATTTGCATCTGCTTGAGCTGCTTTTTCAGCATCTTTATAAGGTTTAAGTTCTTTTTCCACACGTGCATCACAGTCGCTTTGTGCTGTACGCAAATCACCAGCAAGACCGTTGGCATACCAGACATAACCTAAAATAAAGACCAGTAAAGCCAGGATGATCCATTTATAAAAAGGTGCCAGCAGTGCATCAATCATTTAAACCACCACTCGATTATCAATCCAACCGTAAAAGAACTGCTCTTGGCTTGGATTACGTTCACAGATTTCAATGTAACGATTGCCTTGCAAAATATTTAAGACCTTGAGCAAGGTCTTCTCCCCATCTTTACCGCGCTTACTCAGATATGTTTTCAAGGCATTCAATGTTGCTGGACCATAAACACCATCTACCGCAAGGTCTGGCCAACCACCTTTACACTGATTGTTTAATAGGTTTAATGCACGTTGTAATGTCGGCTTGGCAAAACCAGGACCGCAATTCACACCAGTATCCAAAAGTTCTTCGGCAACAGCGGCACTAATCGTATTTACCTGATCGAAACGTGGAGATGTCCAATAAGTTTTACGGTAGATGGTTTTGGCCAGCTCGATTGGCAAATCTTTCATATTGCCTTTATAACCATGTGCGCGTGCAACTGACTCTGTAATACCGTATTTAGTTGCTCCACCACGGTCAGCCGGGTTGTTGACGTATCCACCTTCACGTTTGATTAATTCATCCAGAAATTGCTCAATGTTCATGAATCATCACCTCCCTTCCGGCTCCCCCAAATCGCAGCAAATGCAGACTTAATCTCAAAGATGACTTCGGGTAAGGGTTTACCTTTCATAAGGGCAATCGATTGATAAAGAATACCAATTGCCATCAGGCCAAATACGGCAAACATCAGCATGATGAATCCTTGAAACATGGTTGATTTTGTTAACAATCCAAAATGTTCAATAAAGGCCGAACCGCCATACAAACTGACCGTAACGCTCGCAGTAAACTTACCAATGACCCCTAGCGACACTTGGACTTTACCGCTTTTATCAATGTCCCCACTTAACACTAGCGCAAGAATTGCCCCAACAATGGCTGGGATTATTTTGATGATCCAAGGGATCGTGTTTTCCTGCATTTTATTCACCTAAGATAAAAAAGACCGCTCATATGAACAGTCTCTTTATTTCCTCAGCCTTTAGCGAACCCTACAGGGTAAAAGCCATACTGTATGGTATGCAGTACTCTTGCTTAGGGACCGAAAATATTATTAAGTGACCTTACATAACAAGACAAAATAATTTTCTAACTTTCATTAAGTTAATGAATTTCATATTTATTTCTGTAGCACAACCTATAAAAATAGAAAACTATAAACCTATAAAAATAGAAATAATATTATCTATATAATATTAT
>DKLL01000138.1:27541-33815 GCA_002455755.1 Acinetobacter sp. UBA6641 | reverse complement strand
TTTCATATTATATTTATAAATCAAATAATATTTTTATTCTTTTGCGCATAATAAATATACTTAAAAAAATAAAATAACAACTATTTTAATTTATTGTTTTCATATACTTATGTATTTTTTATTTTAAATAACATGAAAATTTACTTTTATAAAATTACTAATTTTCATTTATTAAGTCACCACCAACTTAACTTTTAAAAAAATTCAACATTTATCATTGACATAACTTGTTATTATATTTTAAATTCATGATCATTATTAAAGTATGAATCTTTAATATAAAATTTCAGTAGAAATCAGACCAAAGAGAAATTTTTATGGGGAAACATAGTAGAAATTTAGGCATAGAAAAACCCTGCTCTCCGCCAAGATCACAGGGTTCTAGTGTCAATATGCGAATATCAACAACAGCTAGTATCATACAAGACTTGTCAAAAAATCAAGTTTATGACGCAGGCGATGTTGCCAANNTGCCAAAGGCTATGCTTGTGCACATGCAGAGCTACTAGACTTTGCAGCGATGCTCACCGCTATAGATAATGAAAATGAAAATCTCATTGGATTGTTGCAAAAAGTTCATTCTATTCCGGCACATATATTCCGCGATTTAAGACGTCTCATCGAAATTACAGGTACTATGTTAGATCGATCACTAGAATTTATTGAGGATCAAGAAAACGAGTATAAAAACCTATCTTAAAAATAAGCCACCCTCCGGTGGCTTTCTTTATTATTCAGCAAACGCAAAATTCCCGGCTTCGCGTGCCCCTTGTTGATTACGATTCAAATACACCCCATCTTCAGCACGATCAATACGACGTTTACGGTTACGGTAGCTCTGATTCAGGTTCATACGAGTAATCCGGCGCGTAGGATTCTTTTGATTGAAGCCCTGAATTTCCTCCCAGATGTTGTCCATTTCCTCTTGGTCATCCATCATTTTTGCCCTGGACCATAACGTCATTAAGCTACTTCTACGCTCATTCAGTTTTCGGTTCGCCTGGTAGATGGCAGACTTACCTTCATTTGCAGTCCGTACATCACTTGGAGAAAAGCCCATACCTTGAACAAGCAGATCCATGGAACTTACTTCATCCATAATGGAAACACCGGTTTTATCCTGGACACCTTCATCTCTATAGCGGTAAGTTTTGGCAAAGTTTTTCAGGAAGACTGGCAACATGGTTTCAACACCACGCAAGTTATGACCTTCCGAAATTTCCTGCGCCCCTTTCACCATATTGGTACCAATGCCGGCAACCGGACCTAATGCCGCAGACATTGCAGACTCAGCCCAACGTTTTCCTTCTAAACCTTCCTGTACATCGGGCAACAGTAAATTATTGATGCCGACCNNCAATTGGCGTTACTGCCCGTGGTACACCTTTCATGATCAAGTTAGAGATCGTCGGGTTAAATGTTTCTGCCAAATAATTTCTTAATGCAACTTCAGCATCCCATGGATCATCATCATCTCCACCCATCCAGGAAGCCGCACCAAGTAAGAATCCAACCAGTGGTAAACCAAGTACACCAGCAAATGCCGCATGCATCCCAAGTACAGCACCTAATGCACGACGTGCTTCTTTACGTTCCGCTTCAGTTTCACCTTTAATGGATTGATAAGTTTGACGCGACAAGGTGTAAATCATGTTCTGGCCAAACTGTTTAAACAGTAAAAGTACCTTGGCCATATTGCCCTGCATAATCCGTGGACGGTTCCCAGAACTGTAATCAAAATGACCTTTATATGTAGCATCCACGGCCTGATCAAATGCGGTGTCATGTGTTGCACCAGTTTGACGTGATAAACGGTATGCNNACTATGGAACATGGTACTGGCAGCACGCATAATTGGACGCATTTTCCACATCACACCAGAATCTTCACCTTGGGCAATACCGGCAAGATCATGCGCCTGGGTCACGTCAATCACACCACGATCTACAGCATCTTTATATGCCTGCTGCTCATCCTTGTTTAAGAACTTGGAAATATCTGAACTGACGGCTTTGTATAGATCCGTCTTGGTACCTTCCCATTTGACTTTATGGAACTCGACCCCTTTCCTAAAGTCATTCGATGCCTTAAGCAATTCCTTCGCCGCATTATCAAATCCCCACTTGGCACCCATAATTGGATATGCCACCAAAGGTGTTTGTGACAAGTTGACCATCGCTGCAGCTGGTGACAGACCTAAATAATAAATAAAGCCTACACTGGTCAGCATACTGGAAAGTGGATGGGATTTCGGATTCATCAGGTTTTCATGACGCTTATTCATCTCGTCAATGACACGCTGCGCTTTAGGCTGATCATATTCAGGATTGGTTTTCGCCTGCTCTGTTGCATATTTTTGCATTTCATCCAGCTNNAATAGATGATAAATACAATTGACTCAAAGTATCTTCAAATTCAGCCTGTTCCGCAGTTGATAAACCTAAATTATCCACTTCACTAAATAGGCTCGACATAAAACCGCGACCAACCCCATCCCGGGATGCATTAAATTCCTTGTCTAGGATCACGCGGTCAACTTTCCACAACGGGAATTTTTTCATCATCTCGGTACGAGACTTTTGAGCTTCAGCCATGGTTTCAGCCCGGCTGACACTTTCAACTTGTCCATTTTGATTACGGACAATCACGACGTATTTACCAAAACGAGNNACATAACCAAAAAATTGATTATCCATGTCCTTCAGCAACTCAGCTTTTTTGGTATTGCTGAGCTCTGACCGCAGGATACGTTCCTTAATCGCCTGGTGTACTTTAGCATAGTGCTTTTTATAGGCATCACGGGCCTTTAAATAGATGTCTTGCGCTTCTGGACTCAGCGCATTGAAATCATCACGTAACTGCTTATATTTAATGATGCTATCGCCTGCCACATGCGGTTTTGCCGGATCAATTTTTGCCAGCGTTGCATCATGCATCAGGTCTGCAAGTTGGTTATCATCCTTCAAGTTGGACCATTCACGCACAATAGTATCGGCTTCAGCACCAGCATCATTTTTATCCGCATCCATTTGCGCTGCGAGCTCATTATATTTACTGAGTGACGGTAAAATTTTGCTGTAAATTTCGGTTAACTGACGACGACCCAATCCAGATAAAGCCAAACCTAGCCAGTCAATCCACTTATTACCTGCCCAATTTTTGGTACTTTGTACATTTAATCCCTTAATACCATTCATGATGTTGTCAAAGGTCTGCTGAGCATTGAATTGACGACTAAAACGAATGTCATCATTCTGACCATCAAAACTGCCTTCATTATTCATGGCATGTTTGACTTGATTTGAATTAAAGGCGACCAGTAAATCCATATCTTGAAATGAACGACGAATACCATCAAAACGACCTGAAGACGATGCACGATCAATCTGTTCACGACTGGTTCGATCTGTAGCTTGCATGGTCTGTTTGGTATTCANNGCATGTCGATGTATTTTCTAGCTGCTGCTTCACCCGTTGTACTGCAGTAATGCCACTTTGTTTTTCAACCATACGCTCAGCTAAGGCCAGGACATCATTTTCATTCATGTTTAGTTTGATGCCTTTGTCATACAACCACGCTTTTACGGCGGATACGATACGATCCATAAAACGCTTAATCGCACCTTTTTGCGCAACGTTTTTCAACTGCATCTGTGATGCAAGTGTGATCATATACGGCAGGTATTCATCTAGCTGTACATCTTTATTCAGTTCGCGTTCTGCAAGACGTTTAGCCTCAACAGCAACAGGATTTCCCTGTTCAACCATACGCTCAAACTGATGCATTAAATCAGCATAAGCATCCTTATTCATCAGATTCTGAAAACCGCCATGCCCACCCAATTCATGCAGGAAGGTTGCAACAGCACTGTCTGCATCTAAATTTGATGCAACTAATGTGACTTTTCCGTTTTCATACCAGCCTTCAACATTACCGGTCATGCCTTCTAGCTGGTCTTGAATAATATTGAGAATGCCCTGTGCTTCTAGGTCAGCAATGGTCTTTTCACCAAAATGGCTGACTAAGGCTTCACGCACTTGTGCCACTGTAGATGATGCAGCAGAATTTTCTGTACGGCTAAAACGTTTTTTATCTTGTTTATTATTCTGTTTTGTTTCTTCTGTACTTTCTGACTTTAAATTACTTCCCTCAATGATATTTTGTGAACTTTCATTTCTTGATAAATTTCTGCTCTTATTTTGCGTATTTCGTTCGACTCTTTCGTCTGTTTCAATTTCTGCAGATCCTTTTCGAATTTCTTCTGCGACTCCATCGGCAGACTCTGATACATTTTTAGTGTTTCCATTCGAATTATCTCTCGAATTTCCGTTTTGCTTGCGTTGCTCACTATTAGGCTCTACTTTATTTTCTTCTGTACTTGATACACTGGTTTGTTGATTTGCAGTGCTTCTTTTGATGTTTTTGCTTGAGCCAGTTGCTGCTCGTACTGCGGAAACTGTTGTTGGTACTCCAGAGGCATCGCCTGGAATTCCTTCAGAAGCTCCTTCTTGGTCAGCTCGGCCACTGCTTCTTTGCTTGATTTGCCCATTGTCATTAGCTGCTTCCTTTAAAACATTATCAAAAAGTGTATCGAATTTATCTAATATCCCAAGCTGATTCAATATTTCTCTTGAATCAGATTCCGCACCAAATACTGTAAACATTTCATGTGGGTAGGATGTAAGCATCGCATAGTTAATTCGATCAAGTACATCTGAATCCATATCATCCACACTTTCTCGATTATTATTCCAAAGTGCTTCTTTTAACTCTTCTAAATTTTCAAGTTGTTCCGGTGTAAGTTTATTTGCATCAATATGTTTTTGAGTTGCAGCATGAATCAACTCATGATTAATTAATTCAGGCAGTGTACCTTTCCATTCGGAAGATTTCGGATAAATATAAGAAACTCCTGAATCAATCGCATAAAACCCACCTTCTTGTAATTGATCAGCAATAGATTGAATGATTGGATCAGAATTATTATCAAAATCAGAAACAATATGTACCTGTACATCAGGATTTAACTTGGCAATTTTAGCCAGCACTTGTTTGTCGTACATTACATTGGTTTTTACACCTTCTGTCTTCATGCTTGCTAAGTCACCTACCACATCACCAAGCTTATGTACCTGATCTATCAGTTTACCTGGGATGCTATGAGTTAGGCCTGAATCAGACTGAATCTGGGTAAATATTTTGAATTGCTGAATACTTTCACCTGCGGGTTTTGTCGTATCCCCTTCTTTTAACCAGGTCTTAAATTCATCCTTATTCATGGCACGAACTGGACCTACCTTCCAACCTTTGTCAAAATTAGATGAATAAGCTTTGACAGCATCCTCCTGAGAGTTAAAGCCAAGCATGACCTTATGCTCATCAAAGCCACCGGTTTGCTGATCTAGTTGATCAACAATGAAGACTTGTTCTGATTCAGGATTACGGCCTACATAGGTATCAATAGCTTCGTTGTCGGCACCAATACTAGATTTGATGTACCCGTAATGGTCACTCATGTTGTGTGACCATTCTTTACCATCTGGGTCGGTGCCACGACGTTCAGAACCACGTGGATTTTCAATGGCAATATCCAGGCCATGTACCTTAATGTGACCTTTCTTGTCGTTGCCAGCTTCAATTTGTGCTTGGGTTGGTTCAGGTAAATCATTCTGAATACTGGTTGCGGCTTGGTGTGCAGCTTGATCAATTGGGCTATGCTTCTGAAGTTCGGCAATCTGTTTACGGATCTGTGCCTTTTTCGGTCNNCAACTGCCAATTGTTGTTCAAGTGCTTGTATTTGCTCTACCCCACCTAGGTTAGGTAAGGTAGGTGGGGTAACCGGTTTATCCAGCTTAGTTCCAGCCGCCTTCAATGCCTCAAAAACCTTAACTGCCTTTTGTGGCTGCCAAAGAGCCATACTTTTTAATTCTTTTTTGGCTTCACTTGGTTTGATGCCTGCCTTATTTGCATATGTCTTGATTTGTTCTGTAGACAAGGTATCAAACATTGGTTTTGCAATAGCTTGGGCATCCGCATGATTACCCTTTTGAATTGCGCGCTTTTCATTTTCTAAAGCAGTCTGCTCTTTTTTATATTGATCCAATTGTGCATCAATATTTCCACGTTTAGATAATGGAACATTCAGTGCGCCATGATCTAAGGCCTGAGTCTGAAAGCTGCTTGCGGCACCAGGTTCATTTTGTGCATCTACACGCAATAATGATTCCTGTGTTGTAGCTGGTTCATTATTTTCAGCAATTGCTGCACGTTCAG
>DKLL01000138.1:25112-27494 GCA_002455755.1 Acinetobacter sp. UBA6641 | reverse complement strand
GTATCTCCTATAGTTCGACTTTGTGAATCACCTGCAGCTGTTCCGATAGTAGAATGGCTTGTCGCTGCTGTTTCATTTTCGCTTGATAAAACGGAATCATTCCCGATGGTGTCGAGGTTATTACGATCTGACTGCCCTTGTGCTGCTTGTGAAGGCTCACCAATTCCTGAAACTGAATTAACGCTATTGTTTCCTCCTGACGCATCTTGTCTGCCATTTCCGATAGCGTTTTGAAGGATTGATGAATCTCCTTGTCGCTCAATGTCGGTGCTTGCGCTGTTATTTGTACTGAATTCAGCAATTCTATTCTCGTTTGCTGTAGTCGAAAGTCCTGCATCATTCGATTGTGATCCTGTAAGAGCTGCTGCTTCTCCATTGGCGTTACTGTCGATAATGCCTGGTTGATCTTGTCCATTGAGTTGATCAAGTCCTGACCGACTTGTTGAAGTGTTTTCTGTAGGTGCATTGAGTAGACCTGCTGCACTGCTTAACGGTGCATTATTGTTATCTTGCGTAGCTGTTGCGGTATCCGGTGCATTCAGCATTGAAGCAGTCGCACCACTATCCACGGCTAAAGCTGCTGCAGTAGATAATGGACCATCATCAGGATTAAGCCCCATCTGTTCTGATGGCTTAGGCATATCAAGATATAGATTACTTGGTGGCGTTGGCCCGTTCGGAGTATCTGGATTATTTGAGTTATCCGGAAATTCCGGAAGGTTGGAATCACCATATCCAAGTTTCGGTACTTCTGGAGTGTTTAAACGGTTCTCTGCATCGGTAGAAAACTGGTCATATTCATAATTAGTACGGCCTTGTTCTAATTGTGTCGGTTGATCCGTACGTGGGATGTATTCACCGGTTAGAGCATCACCGCCATTACCACCAGGTAAAGCAGGCAAATTAGGCGTGTTTGGAGCGGTTGGATTAGCGCTAGCATTATTACGGTCTGCATTACGATAATCTTGGGTTGCTGTATATGCATTGATACCACCACCCATGGCCATACCTGCAAGCGTACCCATCACTGCTGCATCATCAAGGTTTTCATACCAAGGTTTATCTAAAGCAATATTCTGTAATGCTTGTTCAGAAAGTGACTGTGGTAGTTCCTCAAGAATACCTTCACTCACCGCACCCATTAGGATGCTCTTAGGAATGCTTGATAATGGAACATCTTTGACAGCCTGCTCTGTAGCTTCACGTGATACGCCATTGGCCATCATGTTATCTACGTCATCAAAGCCAAGTTTCTGAGCAATACGACCGCCCAATAAGCCAAACAATGAACCAGCAACACCTGTTGCTGCTGCTGCCGCAGTCTGGCCACCAGTCAATAAACCATTGTCGGTTTGTTGGCGGATCTGTTCTGCCTGACTACCAGCCATCACCAAACCTTCACCAGCTGCACCAGCAGCAGCCGCACCAATTGCCCCCTTGGATGCAATGTTTATCCCACGACCAGCTAAACCACCCACTGCCATAGATGGTAGGGATTCAGTCACGGTATTTGCAATCATCGAAGGATTAGCCAGTGCCACCTTGGTCTTATCGATAATTCCTTCGGCATCAGCAAACTGTTGTGACTGCACTTTGGCTTGATCTGTTTTTTGATCCTGCCAATATTTTTGTGCCTGACCCAGTTTGAAATTATCTGAAAGGTTGTCTACTGCCTTACCAGCACGACCACCACTGTATAGATCCGCAATACCAACCGCCACATCTGGTACAGCAGCCAAGCCACCCATGAGTGATGCACCCAAGTCACGTGCATGGCCACTAAAGCCCTTATTCACAGCCTTAGCTGTACTTGGGTCAAACTGAAAACCCTCAACATCTGCAACTAGTGGTTTATTTTGTACCGGTTTAGCTGTGCTTGGATCAAATTTAAAACCATCTTGCGCAGTTTTTTTAGTAGTCTTCTGATCAACAGGTAAGAAAGGATTATTGATATCTTGGGAATCAGGCCTGACACACTCCTATGGTATGCCTGAATAATGCTGTTTCAGATTGGTATTGGTCGAACCCTACAGGACTGTTGTATTTACTGCCATTTCAGTCTTTAATAAAACTATAAAAAATTAAGAGATAACATAATGTTAAAACGAATTATTTTAGTTGGGGTTGCATTTGGCATTTGCCTGACACAAGTACATGCCAAAAATTATTATAAGTGGGTAGATAGTAAAGGAAATGTGACCTATTCCAGTAAACCACCACCAGCAGGTGCAAAACAACAAAAGATTGAAACCCTTAGATCACTCGAATCTACACCAGCCGCGTCAACTCAACGAAAAGAATTTAAATCTAATGCATCAATTCCAACCCAATACATTAACCCATATCAAAATAGCAATAGAACGGCATATACGGTACCTCGTC
>DKLL01000138.1:2205-25020 GCA_002455755.1 Acinetobacter sp. UBA6641 | reverse complement strand
AGTGTAATTAATAAGATAAAGCCACCATTGCGGTGGCTTTATTCTATTTCGGAATTGGCATAAATTGCCCTGTCTTCGGATCAAGGTATGCGCTATTTCCATTGGCATCCGTATAAACCTGATACCCTTGAAATTTATCTGGAGTAGCTCCTACAGAGGCTTGCTGCCCAGCTGGAGTACCTAAATCAACATAATTACGTGTTTGAGTGTCAAAAATTTGTTGTGGACGATTGACCATACCACCAGCTTGTTCACTCCACTCCTGACCACCACCAACTGTCATATAGCGGTCACGTGCATTTTCCTTACCACCAGTCAAACGACTAATACGCTCCTGAATACTTTGACGCTGCTCATTGGTTTCAGCCTTGTCATACATTTCTTGGAGCTTTTCAATGCGTTGAGCATTACGAATACCAAAACCTTCTTTGGTTTCATTCAATGTTTGCTGGCGTTTTTTCAATCCAAAATCTGCACTAAACTTGGCGGTGTCCTGATCTAATGCCTGACCTTGGCGATAAGTCTGACCATATTCACTCAAGGCATTACGATCATTTGCGCCTTGTTCACGCATCATGGTTTGCGCAATGCTTGCAGCATTATTCGAAGCAGTATTTGCCTGACTCGTGGCGTTATTAGCATCAGTGTTATACATCATTGTAGCACGATTATCATCACCGGTCTGCAATTCAGACAACTGTGCACGCTGACTTGATGTCATACCACGGGCACCAGCAATGGGTANNACCAATGGGTGCACGTAAGTCACGCACAAGTTGATCACGCTCAGCTTGTTGTGTGTCTGTACGTTGTGGCCGGTCTGGATATCGAATACCAAATCCTTGTTGTTGGTTATTCAAGGTTTGATTGAGCGCTTGATTAATTTGCTCTTGTGTTGGTCCCATTTCATGGGTATTCGCCATGAAGTTGCGTACACCATTTGGATCATTCGTACGACGAATGCCGCTGGCAAAGCCACTTGTCTGTAATTCTGGGACACCTGCTGCACGTGCCTGGTTTGCAGCCGCAGGATTGGTATAACTAAAGCTATTGCCTTTTTGCTGAATCGCATAAGGATCAGAATTTTGTGATGCTGCTTTCGCTGGCTGTACAGTCGATTCTGTTCCATACAACTCATTATTTACCTGGTCATTAAAACTAGGCTGTTTAGGTTGTGCTGGTACACTCGGTGTTGATACTGGTTGTGCTGCCTTGGGTGCATTATGTGTAGCAAAACGTGCTTGCTGGCTTGCTAAATTCTGTTCTGCAGCTGCTTGTTGTTTATCTGCAAAATTTCGTCCAGCCAAACCGAAGGTTGCTGTATTCCCTACATCAGAAAGCACACCTAATGTACGAACCCCAAGATCACCAAGGAAAGAAGGATTATCTATTTGCATGCCAAAACGTTGCCGGTATTGTTCGGTGTCTGTATTGAAACCATCAACTGCTCCACCAATCATTGAACCCACACCATGAAACTTGCCTAAACCTTTAGCCATGTTTTTAATACCGCCCACAAAGCCACCACCTTGTGTTGGTGCTGCGTTTGGAGTGCTAGGACTAGGCGTAGTTGTTGTCGCAGGTAATTGACGCTGTACAGGCGTTACATCTCGCATTTGTGGACCGCTAATTTGCTTTTGTGCAGCAGCCTTGCGAATATCATCTGCATTTGGATAAGGGCTTACAACACCACCATTAGCAAAAAACAGTTCAGGTTTTTTATTAATGCCATATCCAACTTGCGGCTGATCGACTGGTGTATGCGTCTGGTTCTTCAGCTGGTCCAAGGTTTGCACACCAACCTGATGAACCTGGTCAGGGGTGAGTTGGAACTCACCGTTACTGAGATTAACGTCTGTGGGCTGTCCTAGTTGCGCTAGGTTTTCCTCCCCTATTGCGTCGGTTGAATCTTTCGGCATGATATAAGAACCACTTGGCACCATCTTTTTAACATCATCTGACGTACCAGTACCTTTGCCTTTAATTTTACCGCCTGGTTCGGTTTGCCCTTTCTTTCCAATTCNNAAAAAAGCCCTAAATCTTATTTAATAAGTCAAATGTTACTGATCAAATAAGATATAGGGCGAACCCTACAGCATGTTAATAAGTATAGTTATGGCTTTCACTCTCAGATTTAGATTCACTTGCACTGTATGACATTGAACTTGATCCACTACCACTGATGCTGGCTGATACGTGCATGGCAGACATGGCACCTGCTGCAAGTTGCGAATTAAACTGTGCAATATCTTTCATACTTTCAGCTGCAAGTTCAGCTTTTTTAAGCGCATTGGTCAGATCAACTTCATATTTCTTGATCTGCATTTCAGCATAAGAAATATTGGTACGAATGTTCATGTCGGCATAACGTGATTGCGTTTCAGCATTTGCAATTGATGTGCGCATTCTCATGTCAGCATACTTGGCTTGTGTATCTGCATAAGCCAAATTGGTACGCATGTTCATATCGGCATAACGCGCTTGCATTTCTGCATTTGAAATCGCCACACGTGAACGTGAATCAATGTACTTGTTGTATATATCAGCATTGGCAATGGTANNGTTTTCATTTCAGCAAACTTGGCTAATGTATCGCTATTAGCAATACCAACACGAATATTCATCTCGGCATATTTGGCAAGAGCGTCGGCATAGGCAATACGTGTACGAGATCCAGATTCAATAACATTGGACTGGGTATTCATGCGCTCAATTTGTAATTGTACATTGGCCTTAAACGCATCCAGGTTAGCTGTATATGCCTGGGTCTGTGCCTGTAGTTCTCGGGCATTAGCATCTACACCTGCTCGATAGGCTTCGGTATTGGCCTGGAACTCTGAAATTTTTACACGTGCCGCTTCAAGTTTCATATCACCTTCTTTCAGGCGAATATTTGCCTTGGAAGAAAGGCCATCAATAGTTGACGCATAAGTCTTAGCCATCGATTCAAATGCAGCAAGTTTGGTACCTTCTGCTTTTACCTGGGAATCAAATAGCTCAACCTTGACACGTTCTGCTCCAACCTGTTCAGCATAGGCTTGGACCTCAGTTTTATNNATTGAGTTTTCACCAGGTCGGCACGGGAAGTAGCACCTTGTACCAGGGCCTTATACACATCAACATTGGCCATCACTGCATCAATCTTGGCTTTAAACACATCAACCTTCTGTTGGTTAATCTGGCCAATGGCAACTTGTGCATCAACCTGTGCGCGAAAAGCTGTGATCTTGGAAATGGTGCCTTCAATCAGGGTTTTATAAACATCGATAGCCGATTTGAACGCATCATTTCGTGCATTAAAAATGGACACCTGAGCATTGAACAGACTGAGTTTACTTTCCACCTGGAACTTTGCTGCTTCCAGGACGTTCCCCAAGTATGTTACCCACAATTCCTGTTTCAGTTTTTCAAGTGCAATACCCTGTTCTGTCAGATAGCGAACATGATCAAGCTGCCTATCAAAAGACTGAACCATAATTTCACGATTCAGCTCGGCATTTTTCAGGCGACCTTCATCACGGATGGCATCGATCTGTTTCTGCAATGCGCCTTGTGGCAAGGAATAACCACGGCTTGCCCATTGATCAACCGCTTCCTGAACACCACGCTCGGTTTCCTTGCTGTTACGTTCACGTGAACGATTAAACAATGCAGTTTCAATATCACTATGCAAACCGGTCCCGGTTGCAGATCCATCTAACCAGGAACGTATTTCACGCACCAGCGGATTAATTGCATTGTCTTTGTTGTAGCTATTGTAATCCTGGGAAAGCACCTGGTTAGCCTGGACCATAATCCCTTCAATGTCGCTTGGTACTTCAACCTTAAATTCTGGAGGTACATTATCAAAAATAGGGAATGGATCAACCTCGAATTTAGGTAAGGTAATTGCTTCCAGGACTTCCATTTCAGGTAAGACAATAGTTGGACTTTCCGGGATTGTAACGCCTGTCAGGTCTATATCTGGCCGTACCGGTAAATCAAACTTTGTAATTTCCGGCATTTCAGGAAATGACATTAGCGGCATTTCTGGCGCGTCTGGAAATTCCAAATCTGCTATATTTAGTCCTTTCAATAACTCATCAATATCTATACTNNCGATGGCAATGGCAATGAGGGTGCGTTTGCAACAGGGTCAACAGTGACATTGGCTAAGTCACCCATAGCAGTTCGCATGTCGCTTAACAACGCATTGCTGCGACCTTCAAAATACTTCATCTTGTCATTGACTTGCTCTACTGCTTCATCAACGACGTTTAAAGTAGGGATCATCATGCTTAAACTCTCCGTTTCGTTTGTGCAATGTCGATAGAAAGATCGTTGATATATCCAAACTTACCGAGCATATTGATGCTGAAATTAAAATGCCGACCACGTAAACCGCGGCCAAACAATACGCGTCCATTGGTCAGTTGTGCCGATTGTTCTGCAGGTAATGTGTATCGATACTGTTGATAATTACCTGATTGGGTTGTACCCACATCGATAGTCAATGACTTACTATTTCCTTCCAGGGTGTATTCAAAATACATACCGAGTGGATGCGCCAAACTACCACCACTGAGGTCGATCTTCGGCATGTCTACGCGGGCCGATATTTCAGCATGACCATAGTCCAGGGATTCAATACCATTTGCAGTTACGCCATATAGTCGGTCATCAATTACCACAAGCTGTTCATAGTTAAATGCTTCATAACGTGACATATCCCATGAATCACTACTACTCCAAGCAATATAACTGTCATGGTTATCAATCACGTCATCATCAATAAAGATCGTATCGTTAATCTGCCCTTTGGCCTTTTTAAATCCAATGCTTTCATCTTTGATCATCAAACTGTCTTGGATGAGATCAATTGGCTGACTTAACTCGATAAATACATCAGATAAAATCAGGCTGTCTTGAATCAGGTCATTAAATCGATTAACTGTTTTAATGCTGTCCGAAATGACAACTTGATCGTGGACCAAGTCGGCAAACTTGATAAAGCTGCTGTCCTGGACCTTTAATTTATCGTTGATCTGCTGACTGGATTTATTAAATGACAATGTTTCATCAGACAATACCAAGCGTTCTGTGATGATATTTTTCAGCGTATCATTTACGGTATCCTGAATAGACAACGTATCTTCAATCAGGCTATTTGCAGTCTTGTAGCTGCTGACAACATCGCGTGCCTTCAAGCGGTCCTGAATAAAACTGCTGGCCGTGTTCTGATCTACATATTGCTCGGAAAGCTGCAGCGAGTCTTGGTGCGTGACCTTGATAGTTGAGCGTAGTTCGTCGGCAATCACAATTGAATCTTCAAGATTGGTTTTGTATTTGGCAAAACTGGAATCTTTAATTTTTATAGAATCAACTATCAACGCCTTTGCTGTTAAAATTTCGGTATAGCTGTCCGAAACATGAATATGATCTTCTAACAATAAAAGTGTGGCATTAATCGCCTGATCGGAAATGACTAAGCTATCATCCAAGCGATTAATGATTTTACTGATAACTGTGTCAGTAATTCTCATTTGGTCTGCATCACCAGACCTTACTTTTGCGAATGAGAAATCGCTTATAAAGAGTGTTTCCTGTACGTCATCACGGTAATTACTCATTGATAACCCCTACAAAGTGATAATTCGATTTACNNTTTACTATCTACCAATGAACACTGGCCAATAGCACGATAAGCACCCTGTTCAGTGGTTTCACTTATATTTACATACTCACTATCACCAAAAGAAACCTTACTACTTGTTCTAATAATCAGGTTTCCATTCTTATCAGGTGATACAGTGAAATACTTACGATCAATATCTTTGACTTTAATTTGCAGCGTGAAATTTTTAATCTGCCATTTCAACTGTTGTATTTCTTCTAGCGTTGGATATTCATTTTTTGAATACTCATGAATTTTTGGTGCGCCACCGCCACCACTATGATTCCACTCACTGCTTTTAGGATGGATCAGCCAAGTATAATCAGCCGGCAAGCCTGGCACCCAAGGACCTTGATCGGCAAAATCGCTATAAGGCGTTGGGTTATAGTTTTCAACTTCCACCCACACTGGATTGCCGTTGACTGGATAGGGTTTTCCTGTCTTTTTTTCAAAAACGCCATGCCATGCAAATACAAAATCATAGGTCCAATAACGGTATGATGTAGGATCAGACATGTAAAATAGCTCTAATGATTCACGGTAGCTTTTGTTTTTCTCGTTTTCAATATAGGCATGTAATACAGTGAACCGGTTAAACATGGGAATCAGGATAGCATTCACTGCAGTTCTATCATTAACAGTAAGCGACTTGGTTAAATGGCTAAAATAACGGTCTCGCCACATGGTGCCACCAGTTGAGCCAAAATAATCAAAGGCAAATTGTGGCTTAGAATCATAGCCCAGGTCGCGCCCTTCAATGGTCGTTTCTACTGTAGTACCTGATGTTTCCTTACGCTCATCTATATCGGTGGTATAGAAATTTCCTGATATACGTGAATCGCCTTGGTATTCATTCATGTACCACTTACCGACGATCATATATTCTTCATAGTCAGTTTCTACAACTTTGTTAAAGGTGCGATTATCATAAAAATACTTCACCACCTTTAAATCATCGCCATCGAAATAGGCGTACATGATGGTATCGCATTTTGCACCGACCCCAGATTCAAGCGCGGAAAAGTCAAAAGATACACAGCCATTCATCTCAAAGAATGGAAACTTGATTTGTGGTTGAAATTCAGGCTTTGCTGGATGATACAAATAACCGCTATAGACCTTTTTCACCTGGCCAGTATGATTAGCCATCGGCTTCGCTTGGTAGTTATCCCAATATTCAACTTCGGCTTCAATGTTGCTTGCACTTGATCTCGCCAGTATCTCATTTTGATCTATATGACGAAATTTATATAAAAGACTATTCCTTAAAACATCATCACCGCTTTGTATTTGTTTAAATACATGGTTGAGATATTGTGCAATCTGCTCTTTTTCTTCATTGCTTAATGTGCTGTCATTCAGGTTTACTGCTTCTGTACCATAATGCCATGCAGAAGAATTAAGCGTCAGTGTAAGACTGTACGTGTGGCAGTTGATCAAACCTTGTGAATCATAGTTATACCCGGTGTTGTATGCACTATTGCCCTGGATATTAAAGGACCAACCACATGCAGGGAACATTGCTTGATTCTGTCTAAAATCCGCAACATCACATATTTTGATAATGACACCGGCGCGTAACCACCGGTCAAACTCAGTCTTGCTTTTAGGGAAGGATTCACCGCTAGGAAGTGCTTTAAATCGATCTAAAATTTTAAGTATTTCTGCATCGTGCAATTCTTCTTCTACATACTTCCTAAATAGTGTATCCGCGGTCAAAGGAATGATCGGCAATGGCATCACATAAACGGCATCACTAATTTCAACAAGCCAAGGATTCTGATTACCGTCAAAAGCAATACTATGAGTCTTCGTCCACTTGTAATCGTACTGAAACTGACCATCCACTGGTGGAACACCTTCATAACCTGGCAATCTGACATTCTGGTATTTTGGCCAGATCTCTTTAAATATTGTTTCAGGCAAAGTGATTTGTGCTCGCTCAATCGGATGATCTGGCAAAGCTTCAAATTCCTGCTTGCCATAGCCACCGACAATCTGCATCACTTCGGCCATAGCACCGCTATACCAGGCATGATTATGAGCATAATATTGTGTGCGTTTTAACACACCTTCTTCTCTTGGTATAAATTCTGGAAAATCATAACTTTGATCAATGGTCAAACGTTCAAGACTTAATTCTTTACCCACTTTAGACTCGGTAGCCCTCTCCAAACGTCGTCTACACTGCTCGGTGATTTTAATTGACACCTTTTGATCATCACGCACAGATGCCCGGGTAATTACACCACTAAAAAACATCGGGATATACGGCTTAACATAGCCGTTCTTTTCAAGCTGGTATTCTTTCTGGTGCTGCTTGTCTACGATAACGCGAAAGAGATCTGCAGCATCCTGAATAAGCATGGTGCCGCCATCCGGCAAGTCATGGACCTGCTTGAGTGCATTTAAATCTGCTTCGGCCTTATAAGTAGAAAAACGATGAACTACAGCTGCAATGAAATCTAAATCACGCCTGGTAGGTTCATCGTTCTTTACAAATAGCCCATATGGTTTTTGGGCCATAGTCTTACACCGTTAAGCTAAGTCGATACCCGAGCTCGTAAACGTCGCCATTCTGGAAGGTACGCGCTGTTGGGAACTTTGTTGCGGAGATCAGAACACCGGTAGTCGAACCTTTTGCAGAAGTCGTCAGTAATGCAGCACCAGTCACGGTTAAAGTACCTGCGGTTGCAATAGTCAATTGCGCTGCAGTGGCGATATTGTCAATCGAGTTGGTTGCGGTTTCTGCAGGTGTCCAGGTCGGACGATTCGCAGCCGTATAACCTTCGGTCTGGCTGACAATTTCAGATGCTACAGCTGCAAACTGCGCAGCGGTCCAAGTTGCAGTAGGTGCAGTGGTACCACTAAACAAAGCCAGGTAATAGTTAGAAGGTTTTGCTTTTGGACCTAAAGCCACGTTTAGGATATGTGCAATGCCTTCCGTCGGAACAATGTTGAATGTTCGCTGCCATTCACCACCATTGATACGATCAAAGTACTCACCCACTGGCATCAGGCCGCTTGCGATCATTTGTTGCATTTGTTCCAGACTAATTTGAGCTGAGGTACCATCACCCAAAGCAACATTAATGTTTTGTTTTTCCATTGAAATAACACCATCTATTCTGATGATGCTACTTTGCTAGGGTTATCGTCCTTTGATCAAACCTTACAGACTGTCCAAATTTTGCAGTGATACCTTTTAAGCGTTTTGCTTGGGGTTCAATTAAGGTCCCTGCAGGACTACCGACCACATAACCATGCTGTGATAGCCACACTACTACTCGGCCACCTTGAGCAATATCGTTCAGATCCTCATTGCCTATATACACAGCACTACCAGGAATAGGAGCTTGTGAAGTTTTCTTAATAAAGTTTAAATTTTGAGGCTGTTCCCCACTTAAAAAAACCACATGATCAACCTGGCCAACCCAAATACCACCATCAACCGGATTCATAAAGGTAATGCGCTGCGGCATGGCAACATAGTCATAACGCTCGTCAAGCAAATGAAAATTTAGAGCCTGGGAAAAGCGAATGATGTTCCTGTCTGCTGTCAGTAAACGCCCTTGCCAGTAGCCTAAAAACTTGCCGGCTTTCATTGGCGACAGGTCCTTAAACTGAATACTACGCCCTAAATTTTCTGTATTAGAGATATTCACTACACGCTCTGCAATCGGGAACGAGTTAAACTTTCTCAGGTCAGTACCATCCCTGGACGTGCAATACACGTTTACTGTATCAACGGATGAATCAAAACAGAATGGTAAAATCACCTCAATTGAGGATTGAGCATCAACATCAATGCTGCATAGTGGAGATAATCCAGACTCTTTACCATTGGCTTGCCAGGAAATTGCAACATTGTATTGGCCTGCTTTAAGCGCACCGTCTATCTGTGGTTGGCACATAACAGCAGACGGGGTATCAATGGTCAGGCTTTGCAGTACCGATCCATTAAACGTATATAGAGCGTATCCATCACAGATATAAANNGCCTAAAACCACATGCGACCAATCCACCGGGTTAATTTTTACCAAACTTAAACCTAAAACACCAAATACATCACCATGCAATGAGCTTTGCCATAGGCTTTTATATGGAACATCTGATATAGCTTTACCGGTGCGACGGATTGCTATACGTCCTGATGAACTTACATCAACATTAACGGCATCACGCAGGCGAAGAAAGCCACCCTCTTTAGTCCGTGTTTCCATCTCATCGTCATGGGATACATNNAACCAAACACAGGTTGATTAATGGATACTGGTTTTACCTCTTGTGTTGTTATGACGCTTGGCTGTTTAGCCAGAATCACTTTTAAACGTCCTTTGAAATTGCTTATATCCATTTCTGATGTGTAGGAATCAAAGCCTTCTGCATCCACTTGGCGTACACGATGGCTTACCCAGGCTTGGGCAAACCTTTCCGCATTGAATCCGTTTGGTATGGTCGGTGCAGGATAACCAATCCATAAACCTTGTGGTTTGTATGGCGTATCACCTCCGCGCCTAGCTCCCATTAATGTGGCTTCAAAACCTTTCGCATTTACAGTGCGGTTAAACAGTTCAATCCGTTGAGAACCAAAAGCCATGCTGTTGTGGCCAGATACACTGATTGTCTGTGGTCCTTTGTAATTAATATGCAGTGATGCCTGGCCAAATTCCTGACTATTATGGCTTTCAATCTGTTCAATATCTTGCGGTGAACCATCCAGGAGCACATGCCATCCCATACGGAAAGAAGAAAATCCAATCGGTTTAACATAGTGCTTTCTTAAAAATATGTTCGGAACAGAAAACGCTTCACTGCCAAACCCGAAAACTGACATTTTACGATGCTGCAATTCGATTCTGGCATTACCAAATACCTCACCAGGAGGACGAGTACCACCATCACTATTTACATAGTGCAGGTTATAAGATTCATGGTTAGCTCTTGCTTGTTCTGGTGCTTCCATTACTGCATAAATGGTATGCGGTGAAATTCTTGGCCGGGTATCTCTAATTTGTAGCAAGTCACCCATGGACGGCACTGAAATGATACGGTTTTTTAATCCAACATTCGGTGTGCCAATGGTCAATTCCTGAATACCGGGTTCAACCCTGATGCCATTAGACTGTACATGCGGTTCACTGAAACGTGTAGCATTAAAGCCAGATGCGAAAATAACATTACTCTTAACATTCGGGTAGAATACTTGGTCTTTAGGTGGTGCAATACCAAATGCCGGCAAGCCATCTACAGCATCCAGAACAATGTTCTGCAAGCTATACGGTGGAGCAGCTGTCTTGGTCACTTTATGCTGACCTAATACCATGGCACCAAAACCGCTAATATGTATTCTTTTGGTTCGATAGGCTATATCTGTATTCCCAAATACATTGGCATTAAATCCATCCAACGGATAATACTCAAAACTTAAATGTAAAGCAGGTTGGCCAAACTCCATGCTATTAATGCTGCGCTGTTTAAGTTCTGGTGTGACATTCCTGACACGTGGTTCTCCAAAATATTCGCGGTGTGTCCAACGTGGTGTAACCTTGGTCCAGTGAATCGATAGCTCATTCCACCCAAAGGCATTATTCTCAATTCCTTGAGGTTCGAGATAACGTGTATGTAATTCAATCTTGTGAATCGGGATATATTTAGGTGCAATACCATAGCGTGATTCGATGGATAGCTTTCTGATTCTAAAATCAATCATTGGCTTGCCAAATTCTAAGGATTCAAACGCGCCAACCCAACGGTATTGACGACGTGTATTGATTACGCTCGGATTTCCCCATAGGGTATGGGGTTGCCCTTTTACTGAAATCACTGCAGCTGAGTTATAAGCAATAAACCACCGGCTTATAGGTGGATTTTCAATACCCTCTAATCGTAAATATCGGATACGATCTGCAATCATTAACACGCCAAAAGCGGTATAAGTATTGGATTGTGGTTTGATCTGTCGTGCTTTGTTGACAATGGATGTAATGCCAAAACGTGCAGCATTAAAACCGATTGCGCCAATCTTTTTGTTTCTGTTCTCAATGGCCGACCACTGGCCAAATGCACCCGGGTTAAGTCCATCATTAGGATCATAGTTCTGCTGAACGATCTGAGTTCTATTCCAAACCTGTGCGGTACCATAACGCAAGCTGTCTGCCGTACCTGCGGTTGAGAATCCTTTTAACCGAACCCAACGCTTATACAATTCAATCTTGTGCGTTTCAGGAATGGTCGACGCATTAAATCCCTGGCCATAAACATTTTGTATTTCAGGGATAATCCGGCTACCAAACAGCGAAGCCACAAAACCTTGCGGCTTGATGTGTTGTGTACCACCAACCATGTGATTCGTTTCAAAATCACGATAGATTGAACTTGGTGTAATAGTCCTAACTCGGTACCAAGTGATTGGTTGACCAAACAATGACGCATTAAATCCACTAACCAGAATCTCACNNAGAATCTCACGCGAACCGTGCTCAATACGTGGAGAGTTGATTGCTTGAGAACTAAATCCCTGTGCTGAAACATTGCGATACCTGAACCATACCGTAATATCATCACCCATTCGCAGTGATGATAAAGCACCTACAGAAGCAATATATTGCTTAAAATTGCTGATCCATGGCTGACCAAAGGTCATTGAATTGAATGAGCGAGGATTTAACTCTGGTGACTTGGTAAATACAGCCTGGCCAAACCGGTTGATTTCAAGAAGGCTAAATCCACGCACCTGAATCTTGCGTATCCGGTCAGCCACCATAGCCGAACCAAATGCACTGGCATTAAATGCACCAGGGAAAACTGATGGCGTTTTATTCCAGATATGAACATTACCAAATAACGCAGCATTAAACCCGGGTGGCGTGATAAATGAGCGATTGGAATATACGGTAGCCCAATCACTAAAAGAGGTATGTGATTCACCTTTGACGTTGATATAGCGACGTGTGTTTTTAACCGCAATATCACCAAACACGCCACCGACAATTTTAGGACTATTGGCCAGAAGTATTTTTTGAGCCTTGTCAAAAATACGTGGATAGCCTGGATCAAATGATTCAAAACCAGAAACATTTAAATGACGTGGGTTATGCGATACCCATGGTGTGCCGTACTTGGATTGATCCTGGCCTTTAGCAAGTAGGAATTGTGTTTTTAAGTAGACTTTCGCTTGACCAAAATTGTCAGAAACAAAGCCGGACGCTCTTAAAAAACGTGGCGATACCAATGGGCCATTAATAGAAGATGCAGTGATACCAGAAGGGTNNAGCCGTGGTATTGATAACTTTTGGAATACCAAAGGCAAGCGAATACAATCCGTAAGGATTTACATACTTCACACCACCAATTAAAAAGGCTGTGCCAAATACGTTACCGCTTAGTCCGGTTAGACTTACATATTGACGCAGGTTATATGTTTTTGCGGTTCCGAAAACATTGCTACCAAAACCGCTAACTTTTACTTCTTGGTTTTTATTTTTAAGTAATGCAGTACCAAATGCACCGGCATTAAATCCAGAAACACCGATTAATTGTGTTTTATTATAAATTTTTGGTGAAGGGAATGTCAGCGCAGCAAAACCAACAGCATTGGTAAACTGTGTGAACTTTAACTTTGGAGCAGCAAATTCTGTCGCCAAAAATGCTATTGGACCTACATATTGCGTTACAGGAGGCCCACCATCAGGAACACCCAGAAACGTAGCATGTAAGTCAAATGGAATACTTAATTCTGATGGCTCTGGATTAACTTCAAAAAATGCTGTTAACCGATATGGGTATTCATGATCATTAGCCATATTTCAAAAAACCTATAATTGCCCTAAGGAATATAGTGTTTCTACTTCAGCATCAGTCAATGCCCGATTAAAGAATGTTAAATCAGAAATATATCCTCGAATACCGTAATAAGAATATGCATTACTCGTTGCAGGCACTTGGAGTGTTTGATTGCTAGTTGTAGACGTAGGTGGTGCGATATAAGCTGCTGAATACCATACCCCGTTCTTAAATATCCTATAAGTCTTTGCAACAACATCATAAACAACACACATAAAAACCGTAGTTCCTACAGGGGTTCCCAAACCAATTACTCTGTTATTGTTAGGGAATTCATATGCATCCCAACAAACCCGTTTATTGACACCATCCCCGTTGTCACCAAAAAGACGATTTTGCCCATTTGAAACGGTACGGTGATGCCAACAAAACCAAGTGTGCGAACCTTTAGTTATGTTATACATTGCAGGGCTTTCCACCATGGTAACTTGCCCAACACCTGCACTAGCAATTGAGAACCCCATAGCACCTGCATGACCTTTTCTAAGAATTTTACCTCTAGGTGTTAGCGAGCTAGGTGTGTTAACGCTACAAGTATGGTTGATTGTAGAGCTATCTTTAATACCGCTAGCTGCAGCTTCATCCAGTTTTAACCAAGCAATAGGGCTTAACGACTCTACAAAACTGTCGAAATTCAAACCTGCATACGCTTTAACCTCAGTACTTAAAAAACTTGTAGTGCCACGCCAAACACGAACCTTGTAGTAATATGTTGTACCTTCAATGACATTTGCATCCACGTAATACATGGTCTTTAAACCGGTGGCTATTGGTACAGGTAAATCAACATCAGCAACGCCAACCATACTTGTTATAGAACGAATCACATCAAACGAATCGAAATGTCCAAACTGTGCAAATTCCAGACGGATACCAGACTCAATCGTCATAATAAATTCCCATAGTAATCTTCTTGCTTCCAATAGCCTTTCATATCATGCCAATCACAATAAGACTTGAAGAAAACCTTTTCACCATTTACTAATTGATCCTGGACAAATGACCCAAGCCAAAATTCAACTTCACCATGCGGCTTACGACTAATTTCTACACAGAACATTTGAAATTTTGGTTGTGCCATGAGGTGTGGCCAATTAATTTTATCTTCGTCGGCTGCATAGAGATTTGCCGAGAAGCCACCAACACCAATACCTTGTGCTGGTGGTTTTTCTTGAACTGGCACAATTTTCTTTTTACGTGGAGCACGAGGTTTCTTTGCCGGTTGCTCAACTATATTTTCATCTGTCATTGATACCTAACTCCCAATGAAATAAAGGTTTAACCACTCATATTCCATATAAGTGGCCACTCCCTTAAACCTTAAAGATTTTATTGGTACCGTTATCCCAGGTTACGATAATGTCACCGCCATTAGGTGTAATCGGCAAACCTGTTGCAGTGTCAATGTAGGCAATAAGAGGTGAAGTAGACTCAACGCCGGTATCAACGTAGATAATGATTGCACCGATGGAGTTACCACTCACGGATACAAACGTACAGTCGGCCGCATCTGCTGCACCGCCTGTTGTAGCTTTGGATGTAAGAGTGACTGGACCTGCGATACGCGCTGATGATGCCACGTCTGACAAGTATT
Source organism: Acinetobacter sp. UBA6641 (assembly GCA_002455755.1). GTDB lineage: Bacteria > Pseudomonadota > Gammaproteobacteria > Pseudomonadales > Moraxellaceae > Acinetobacter. Next base: position 9,927 of record DKLL01000138.1, on the reverse strand, counting down.
GATGTACACCGACCTTAGCAGTATAGGCACTGGTACTCACTAGGATGACTTTAACTGTATCGGTCATCCAGTTAATTTGCGCTTCCAGAAAGCGCTGCCGCGCAGCGTCATATAGCGTATTAGCCATTAAAAAAATTCCCAGAATGGATTATGAAATTAATCCATTATGGGAATCTGGGTGGTTTGAACTGAAACCCTACAGGGGTGCTGTAAAAGTTATTACGCTCATAAAAAACCGCCCTTTCGGCGGTCATGTTTATTCAGGTATCTCAACTGGGGATAATCCCAACTCAGCAAGTGCGGCCTGCCAATTCTCTTGAGCATTACCGTCCAGGACTAATCGTTCATACAAAAACTCAAGTGATGGTTGTAACTCGGTAGGTACTACTTGTTGTCGCAATTCATCATCGCTAAATATTGCGTAATCATCGGGCTTCCACCAAGAATGACATCCCCAATAAATTGCACCTTTACTGTCAATTAACTTTACAGATAGATTATTTTCACCGCATCCGTAGAGTTCTGCAATTTGATTAACTGCATCTTTGTGGGTGTCGGGGATGATATTTACAACGGATAGATTAAACACTTAACGTCACCCCTGTATTCTTAGCAATGAGTTTTTCTAGTGCTGTGGTTTCGTTGTCTGTAGTTAAACGTCCAACACCAATTAAGCTGTAAATGTGACCGTTGAATGCTAAGGATGTACCGCCACGTCTGCCGATATACAGAGGTAAATTACCAAAATTCCCAGCGCCTTGATCTACAGCGGTACGCTGACCTTTTACTGCTCCGTCTACGCGCAGAACTAACGATCCTGCCGATAGCTTAGCTTTTGCCGTTATTACGTTTGTACTTTGGCCCTTATACTCTAAACCAACTGATAAGTTGGTTGTAGCGGTAGCCTGACTATAGACTGCGTACATTGCCGTAGCTGTATCAGGTGCAGAAAATTTTATCGAGTTAGGTTGATTATTTCCAAGCTCTACGGCCATAGCCCTGCTCGCGTCGCTCATCTTTTTTATACCGACGAAAAGAGACATCTCGTCAGTAGATGTGAAGTCAATGTTGTTGGTTTTAAGGAAATCATCACTCCCATCAAACTCTAAGTAATACGCCTTTGTGATTGCATTCTGACGAAGAATAGGACGTGTAGCAGAACTTGTAGCAAATGCGTGATTATTATTACCCGACTTATCAAGAATATGCCAAACAGGTTGCCCCGCACCAGTTACAGGAATAGTCCCTTCAGAATCCTGAAACATCGTAGTTAGATCATTCGGGTCGTAAGCAAATCCCTGCTTATTGTTTGCGAATAGGGATTTGATGATTTGGTTGAGTGTCTTTGATGCGCCACCAATAACTGTGCAACCAGGTGTCCAAAATGCACCGCCAATGACAGTGCTTAGCGGTGTTTTGATCATTACATTTTCTCTGAGTAAACGATTTCCAGTGGATCAGAATCACCCTTCCACATCCACACGGTATAACCTTCACCAATATTCATCACTGGCTCTAAAAGTACATGATATTGATCTGTATTGGGTTGAGTTGCACTAATTGCATATCGTGGTTTGGAGCCCTTATTAATGGTCACATGAACCTCTTTGCTTCCAGTCGATACCCGTACTGGAGTAGCTGTAAGGCTTAATTTTGTTGTCATCTAATTCACCAAAGCTTTTAATGTATAAATTAATTGCCCTTCAACTGTTTCAATCGAAACCACTTCAAAAGACAATCCCATCGGAATCAGTACACCGTTACCAGCATTCAGCATGTCCAGATCAATACCTAGCCCTTTGGCATTCTCAATCTTAATCACGATATCTGAAGCTGTATCAGCCATCAGCAACGGCGCATTCAATTGAACTGTCTGTCCGATCTGATAAGCTGCTACTTGTTGAAGTGTCACAGCACCCACCACGGTTGAAGCGGTATTGCTTGCCACAGCCTGAATAGCTGCCATATCGGTACTAAGCCAGCGTTTAAGTACATCATCAGCCAGTGAGCTTGTAGCAGAGTTTAAATAGCCAGTCAGTGCGGCATCATTGCCTTGCACATAGTCTAAGAAAGTACGAATCGCACTTGGTCTGATTTGCGGATCAAGTGGAATAACTGTATTGGCTACCGTATCAAACAGGTCCCGAGTCTTATCATCCATCGGAGCAAATAGACTGGTGAGCTTTTTACTTGCTGTCCATTCAGCCTTGATAACTTCCTTCTGCTCGAGTAGATATTCTTTATCCAGACTTGAAGCACTGATTTTCTTATCCACCAGTGATTCAAGTTCGCCAAACTGCAATGGGTGAGAACTCCAATCCAAAGCCTCTGCCACTTCTGGCAACTGTTCATCAGGAGTAATGCCGTATTTCAATGCCTGTTTCTCAGTTAATGCTATGCATGTGCACCGACAGCGGAAACCTGTGGGAGGATAATGTGTCAGCCAGAACGGATGATCTATCGGCAGTACAATTCGATTCAAGGCCAAATGACTAGGACGTACCCGACTATCATTGATAGCCGAATACATCAGGTAAGGTCGTTTAACCTTATTCCGTTGCTGTTGTTGCCACCGGCCATGGCCATATGCATTCTGGATATTGGTACGAAACACATTGTCCAAATAATGCTTTGGCAGAATGATTTCAGATTCGGCAATTAACTTTTGGAAGTCGTTGAATGTCCCACCATCTGCAATCGATTTATTCACGGCCTTGATGACGGTCTCAATCTGCTCAAGACTCGACAAAAAGCTAACCGTAGTCGCCATCTGCCGAGTCTTGAGGTCCATTGAATAGAATTCATCAGGCAGCACAATCTTTTTGCTGTGAGCGTATTCCAATGCTTCAAGGAATGTGACTGGTTGCATCGTTATTCACCCTTACTTGAGATTGCATACCCCAGCACATCAGCAACATATAGAGCCTGATCCAGATTGGCTGTAAATTGCGACTTAGTTGCACCAGGTATTAATTTCGACAAATTAAATATCAAATCTTCTGGTGTTTCAGACTCAGCTGCTAATTGCTGGATCTGCTCATTGGTCAATAACTGCAAATCACCTTGGCCATCCGTCAGCTCTTCTACTTCCTGCTGTGCTGCAGATAACTTGTTGGTAGATGCCTTAAAGTTGAATGCCTGGCGAGGTAATGCTGTAAATTGGGTATTCNNGGTAATTGCTGAGTCTCAGCAATATCACCATCCTGTAAACCATATTCACGCTGAAAGTATTGCGGTGTCAGGTTAGCCCCGGCATTTTTAAGATGAGCATCACGTTCTGCCTGTTCTTTGTTGAGTGGCTTTGGCTTCTCACCCAGCATGACCTCATATTCACCCCAGCCATTTACTGCACAAAGCGCATTAACCACTGCCTGTAAAGTTGGTGTTACCAGGCGAATATCCGACTTAAGCTTATCTGCTCGTACATTCTCATGCACTTGACCTAGTGCATAACTCCCCTTGCCATCTGTACCACTGGTAAGCGTCTGCCCCAATACAACCTTTTGAATCTGGCGAATCAGTTGGTTATTAAAAGACTCAAACGCAGATCCAGCAGTACCACTTGCACCAGAAGTTCCCAAAACAGAAACATCATCCTCAGCATCGATCGACAAAACACTCTGAGCATGAGCAGCTAATAATGCTTTACTCATATCTTCAGTTTCGGTGTCTTTGCATTTACCCAGTAAGATTGGTGTTCCAAAACGTTCGAGGAATTTCGCCCAGAATTTGAAGCCATTCTGCTTAAAGAAGAATAGCCAATACAGTGTGGCCAGCAATGCTTTACCGTATGGCTGTTCGTATGTGGCTTTACGGCGTGTTAAGAAGAACTTAAACACCTGATCAACTTTATGCTCTGCGTTATGACCATCCTGCCGATAAATCAATCGACCATCGTTCTTAGGCTCAAACCATTGCATCGGCTTCTCACCGATCCATTGAATACCTATATAGCCTTCCGACTTCAGTTCATATACAGCCTCTTGGACAGAGTAACCAAAGAACAATGCGCTCATGGAGCCGGTAGCGATTTCATGAAACCACTCCTTCAATACTAAATTCAGCATCTCAGCCTCTTTAGTATCGCCCGGCTCAACTCTCAACGGCGTTGCCAAAAGTGCATCAATACGAGTTTCAACCGCCTGTGCAATCTCATCATCATCAAGTAAAACACGCAATCTATGGCGTGCAATCCCTGCTTTACGAAGCACCTCATCAGTATCTGGTTGCTTCCCAAAATTCACCAGGAACTGAGTAACTGCTTCTTGAGTGTATAAGTTGCCATAAGACAAAGCCTTCTTTGACGCTTTGTCTTTTTTAGACTTTGCCATGTGTTTTCCTTATCAATAAGTTCGAGTACCTGCACCTGCAGGTTTTTTCGGTGTTCTTACTTCACTGAGCTCATTGAATGCATCACTCCCAGCATCAACCTGGTCATCGTGTACACCATTTGGAAAGTGGCGTAATTCCTCAATGAATGCCTTGTTCCAGTCACCGCGAAGCATTTTCACATTCCCCACGTTAACCTGAGCTGCAAATGGCTGGGCACGTGTGATCTTGTCACCTGATACTGTTTCAGCCTTAACCTTAAAGCCTGAAAGTTTAGTAATAAAACTTTTGGCCTGAGCTTTACCAGCCTGACCCGGATCTTGTGGTAGTCGAATCGATACAGACTTTCCATCTAGCTCGGCAGTTTGCTTAATACGCTTCTCAACACCGTCGGGACCTAGTTGCCCTCGTTGCACATCGATAATGTAAACATAACCATCACTACCTTTCGCTTCATGCACACCAACAGTGTAGTCACCCTCATTTTCAGAAGATGCTAAGTCCCATGCGCGTACATGGTGAGTTAGATCCGCAGGCAATGCGTCTACAATTTCAATATTGTCAGGCTTAAAAAAACCACCTGCTGGTGGTGATGGCATTTGACGATATTGTCCAGCAAATACATACGGTGCTGCCAACTCCATTCTTTCAAGCGTTTGAATGCTATGTTTGGCTGGCCATAGTGCTGATCCATCATCCTGAATGGCAGATAAGCATAGATGTTCCCACTCTTCACCATTTCCTCCATCAAGCAGCCAACCGGCTAAATCCTCCTCATGCAAACGCTGCATAATGACAATAATTGGTGTGTCAGGTGAGTTGGTACGTGATTCAAGTGTATTTTGAAACCATTCAATCACACCTTTACGAATTGTGTCTGACCGGGCTTCACTGGCTTTATGTGGGTCATCAATAATAATTGCACCGCCAAAGGTATCTCGAAACTTACCCGCACCAAAACCCGTAATCGTGCCGCCTGTACCCTGGGAGTAGCACGCACCACCATCAGCAGTTCGCCAATCATCTTTAGCCTTGCTGTCATCTCGTAACTGGAACTTAGGAAATACACGCTTAAAAGCTTCTTCTTGAACCAAGTTTCGTGTCTGAAAGGCATTATTTGCAGCCAAAGTAGCCGAGTAGCTGACATGAATAAACTCACTGTCTGGAACCTTTCCAAAGCACCAAGCCATGAAGTTAATTACAGCCAACTCTGTTTTAGAGTATCGCGGCGGAATATTAATGATTAGACGCTTGGTTTCGCCCCGAAAAACCTTCATCAAAGCATCACAAACCACCCGGTGGTGCCAGTTATGCAGCCATTTGTATTTGCGACGCTCTTTAAACATGTAACGTGAAAAGAAATACAGGTCCTCTTGTGCTTCAATCTGAATTGCTAAATCTCGAGCTGGATCAATACTCATCTAAAACCCGCTCCCTTGCCTTAAGGTAGCTATCAGTCGGCACATTCTGATTTATCGTTTCAATTGGCTTGCCGTCTTTACCTGTGATTTCTTGCCTATTTGTAAATTGACCACCCAGATCCTGCGCTGCCTGCTTCATAATGCTTAGTGACATCACAGTATTTCTGGCATTTTTTTCAAGATGCTTTTGATACTGCTTTAAGCGGTAATACTTTTGAGCAATTGGAATATCGATCAAGCCTGCATCAAAATCAGCGCGAGTCTTATTAAAAAGCTCAATGAATTTCCTAGAAAGGTTTTTACCTGCTGCCTTTGTGGGGTCGTAAGATTGGCACTGCTTTCTATCAATCTTCACCCCAAACTCTTGTAAGACCTGCTCCGCAACTTCTTGAGGGGTGTCACGGCATGCAAGAGCTTGAACTATAAATATTTTTACAGGCTCTTTTAGGGCTGCCATAACCACCTCTTTGTCTAACTACGTCTAACAAGATAGGCAAAAAAATTAAGCCAACTTCAATAAACACGTACCGCATGCATGAGCAATTTTTGCTTTGCCGATTGTTGGACCATCATTTGCAAGCTCTACCATTTTTTGGACATCTGGTGATGCACCGTAACGCTGGACAACTCCGTGGAATTCTTCGACATCGTGCCCGCGTAAATAGTATTTGTATTCACCAGTAGATTGGCTAACCAGGTAATTCCCATCTTCATCACGCTTAGCGCCGATGTGATACAACTCATGCTCAATCAAGGAACAAAAATCAACATCACTGGCTTTATGTGCAAACCATGCATCGATAGTGATAATGAATTTAGGTACACAACCAAACCAATCAATCATTTGCTTTTCTTGTCGAGCTTTACGCCAACCACCAGCCATCGGCGCAAACTTTTCAGTCTGCCCTAATACCACTTGCTCAGCCTTAATGAACCCTTTTGAAGCCCATAGCACTTTGAATAAATCATCATCCCATGGAGATATATGCACATGATCTGGATTGTGTAGTTCGCCTTGTTCATCAATGAAAGTCTGTAATATCCAGTCCTTCAATTCATGTGCTGGCTCAAATCCCATTGGGTCCNNTTAAGATCATCTGGACAAGTCAGCTTCACACCATCTTTCAAGCACCACATTTCAATATCAGTTAAGAATTCAGCCATCTGCTTTGTTGTGGCTTCTGTAATACTCATTCGATTTGATACAAACTGTCTTAGTGGCTCATAGCCCGGATTGCGCGATTCCCTTAAATCCCGAATGACCTTGAATGTTTCTGGATACTCGCCCCGATTGTCACGATTAAAAATGATCGATAGGTATTTGTATTTGAAGAATGCTGCCGATTCCTCTTTGTCCAAACCGCGCTGCTTTCCATACTCAGTCATCCATAGCCAGTACAGTCTGCGCTGGGCATCTGAAAGCTTATCTTCCTTCTGATCAATCACCACCCTTAACGGCTTACCCTCATTAATCGCCTGAGTGTAATTGGTATGCATGTAGTTAATAGCTTTGGTGATGTCGGCATGGGAGTTGATAGGAAACACGGCTTTTTGCATTTCCTACTCCCAATAAAAAACCACCCGAGGGTGGTTTAGTTTAAAACAACATCGACATCTGCCCAAACTCATAAATAATTAATGTAAGGACAAGAGCCGAAACCGAGATTACAAGCACATCTTGTGAAGTCATACTTATCTCCCTTTATTGTTCTTTTTTTATACTCTCACAACTAGAAATATTTTCAACACTAAAAGAATACATTTCTCACAATTTACAGTGATAGATATGTAAGAAATTATACAAAGATGGAGTATTAGTTAATTAATCGTGCAGGCTTGTTCTTAGATTCTTAACCCGCTCTTTCAACTTAATCATGATGCCGTCAATCGCCAGTAGCTCATTTCTTGTTAATCCTGCTCTACTGAGATTCTGATACTTAGACAGCTCAGCACTGCAAAATTCTAAGTCTTG
>DKLL01000138.1:645-2157 GCA_002455755.1 Acinetobacter sp. UBA6641 | reverse complement strand
TAAAAAGTAAGAATATTTTATTTCTCCTTATAGCAAGACAGGAGAATTGAAGCACACAAATAATATTTTATGCTAACCAGTTATCAATATATCAACTACTATTTAAATAACCACTTAACTTAATAAGTAAATTTTATCATTTTTTATATATATATGTTTGTTTTTTATTACTTTTTGTTAAATTTATCAATAAAATATAGTTACTCTAAATATTTAGAATAGCACTACTTGAATGAAACGAATTACCTCCCTATATCTCCTTTTATTTGCTTTAGTTTCGACTTTTGTATTGAGTTTAATTTTTTTAGGCTTTGGCGTTCGCGCATACGACCTATATCTCAACTGGAGTGGAATTTTATTGTTTTTAGCGTCAAATCTATTTTATTTAAAAATACAAGACTTAATGCGCAATCCATTCGAAGATTAGATTAAATAATTAAGTTGTTTTTCACCTAACCATCCCTCACAAAAGGCGAATGACTACATACACCACCCAATGTATGCAGTCTTGTGGCTATGCCATGCAGTGAAGCGCCTCCCCATGAGAGACGGCTCTTAATCAATTTCTTTCAAACAATCCCGACATACCTTGATTTCTTCATCATCAATTGTGTAATCGATTTCAGTTGCACCATGCAGGCCGAATAAACACATCAAGAATCGGAGCATTGCTTTTCTCCTGACAAAAAAAAGCCCACTTCAGCAGTAGACTGATGTGGGCTTAAACTAAGGACCTTGAGAGTGATCAGGTCATTCAGAAACTACAGCTGTTTCTAGCAGTAATCATACATACTTGTTCGTGAATTTTTTGTGAAAAATTAAAACAAATCTGGGTGCCCTGATATTGCTTACACAGAACATTTCTCAGGGCGTAGCTACCACAAAAGATCCATGCTGTGGTCCATGGTTACTCCCTACTTTGATTGCCACTGAATAGGCACAGTACTAATCAATTTTCGGTTTCGATTCAAATGTCGGCGGGGCATCACTCCCAATTCTGATTTCACTTTCCTGCATATCCTATTCATGCTCGATGAACTGCATGGGTTGTACCCTCTTTCGTGGGGTCTAAACGTATCTAAAAAGCTGCTTAAGCAAATACTGGCATTTTGATTCTCCAACTAAATCACTTGTGCATGTCACAAGCACCATTTCAATAGGCAATAAAAAACCCGCTAATAGCAGGTTTTTAGTTTAATAAAGCTTACTCACAATTTAGTGATCTTATGTAGACCATAAACTCACCGTAATCATGCTCATCTTCAAATCTTAAAGTTTCAACTGATCCATCTATAAAATGAAGCTTAAGAGTCTTGCATCCAGGTCCAGTCACCATCTTTATTATGTTTTTCACATTGTAGTGAGTTGAACCTTTTTGAATAAACATCGGTTGATCTGACATTAAGATATTCCTTTTAATTCTCCTTGAGCCTCTGATCATACAATACTCTTAGTGAATTATTCAGGAAAATCAGCAACAAAAAAAGCCCACCATTTGGCGAGCTTTTAAAT
>DKLL01000138.1:0-592 GCA_002455755.1 Acinetobacter sp. UBA6641 | reverse complement strand
GAATAAACCCATATCGGCAATGCAGCGCAGCTAGACCACACTTCACATCAAACTTTGCATCCACGCCTGTACGATTTTCATTGCACATCTGCGACCATGAGTTCCCATAAAAATAACGACAGAGAATCGCATCCATCCACTCATCCATGATTTCACTCTGACCTTGCATATCCAGAATTAAACGCTGGACTGCTCGCGCTTCATTGTCATCAATTAAACAAGTAATGTTGCTTCGTGTGAGCTTTGGCTTTTCGCTATCAAGAAAGTGAGCTGCAATAATTTCCTTCTTTTGCTGCTCGGTCAGCTTTGCAATCTTCTGCTTAACAACCGCCTGATCCATAGCAACAGCAATAGGATTAATACTTTTTCCGCATGCCCCAGATACGCTATTCATCCAAGCCCCAAATTGATAAAGCCACTCCTCTAGTGAATACTTGCCCCAATCAACCGCCTGAATAATATTTTGAACCTTAACCATCGCATTCATCCCTATTCCCTCTTAAATCTTCTAACGTCTATACCGTGTACTGTTTTCATCAAGTGTTTCTTGTTTCTAAAACTTGGCAAATTTCTTGTTCCCGCCGATTTCACA
>DKLL01000066.1 GCA_002455755.1 Acinetobacter sp. UBA6641 | reverse complement strand
ACCAGAACGGTGAAGTTGTGGGAGTAAACTCGCGGATTTTTAGTGGTACTGGCGGCTATATGGGGCTGTCATTTTCCATTCCGATTGATGTCGCAATGGATGTGGCAGAACAGTTGAAAAAGAATGGCAAGGTGACCCGTTCATACTTAGGTGTCATGTTGCAGGACATCGATCGCAACCTTGCAGAATCTTATAACCTGTCCAAACCTGAAGGTTCGCTGGTGACACAGGTCGCACCCAACTCTCCGGCAGCCAAAGCTGGCTTTAAGGCGGGNNATTCAACTGCAAGTTTTGCGGGATGATAAAATCCGTAATATCTCGGCAACCTTGACAACTGCACCGGACGAAACACCGGCACCAGTGGAACAGACTGCACAAAATAAAGGCCCTGTTTTAGGCATAACGATTCGGAATTTAACCGCCAATGAACAAAAACAACTGGGTCTAAAAGGCGGTATTTTGGTACAGGAAGTTAAGCGCGGCGGAATTGCTTCACAATCCCGTCTAATGGCCGGTGATATTATTACTCAAGTGAATAATAAAACGATTTTGAATAGCGAAGAATTCGTCAAGTCAGCTTCTGAATTGAAAAAAGGTTCGATTGCCCGGGTTTCAATTATCCGTCAGGAGCAACGCGCCATTCTAGGCATGCGGATTGAATAGCACTGATCCATCAAATAAAAACCACTCCATACATGAGTGGTTTTTTTATATTTTGCAATTCTACTGCAATCTAAAAATACGTAGACTATTCGGTCTTGAAGGTCGTTTTTACACAGCGTAAGGATAAGCAAAATAGATGAGCACAGTTTTTGATTTGGAAATCACCGTTCAAGCAAAAGATATTGACAGTCTGGGACACGTGAATAACGTGGTGTATATGCACTGGATGCAGGATGTCGCTACTGCACATATTGATGCGCTGGGCTTGGGGTTGAGTGAGTACCTGGAACTGAAACATGCCATGGTTGCGGTAGAACACCATGTGCAATACCGTAAAGCGGCCTTTGAAGGCGAAAAGATTATCTTGCGTACCTGGCTGGATGATATCAATGCCTTGTATTCTTTCCGCCAATATGTGTTTTATCGTCCCCAGGACCAAAGCATTTTATTTATGGGAAATACCAAATGGGCGTGTGCGGAAATTGCGACTGGCCGACCAAAACGCATGTCCCCGACATTTATCCAGGCCTATCAGCCAATATCAGGACAACTGAATCCGCTGGATTTTAGTCCATATGATGTGATGGCTTTAAACTGAGTAAATAGGTTCAGTCCGGTTTTATTTTCAAAATAACGCTCAAAGCGAAAAAGGAATTCATTATTTAGGATACATTGAAAAATCCATCTGCTATAATCCTACGCAATTTCTATTCAGCTTTTGCCATGCATTAATTATTGGTTGCATGGCGTGTTTTTTCTCAAGGTAGCCCATGGCGCAAGCTAAAAAATCTGTTGATATTAAAAACATTCGTAACTTTTCGATTATTGCGCATATCGATCATGGTAAATCGACTCTGGCAGATCGCTTTATTCAAACCTGTGGTGGTTTGCAAGATCGCGAAATGCAGGCTCAGGTTCTGGATTCTATGGAACTGGAACGTGAACGTGGTATTACCATTAAAGCGGCTTCAGTGACGTTGTACTATACCCATCCGAATGGTCAAGAATACCAATTAAACTTTATTGACACTCCGGGACACGTGGACTTTTCATACGAAGTATCACGCTCGCTTGCGGCATGTGAAGGCGCGCTTTTGGTTGTGGATGCTGCGCAAGGGGTTGAAGCGCAGTCGGTTGCTAACTGTTATACCGCGATTGAACAGGGACTAGAAGTACTCCCTGTACTCAACAAAATTGATTTACCGCAGGCTGAGCCTGAACGTGTGATTCAGGAAATTGAAGATATTATCGGGATTGAAGCGACCGAGGCACCGACCTGTTCAGCGAAAACAGGTCTTGGTATTGAAGGTGTGCTTGAAACGCTGGTCAATGTGATTCCTGCACCTACAGGTGATCGTGAAGCACCGCTACAAGCCCTGATTATTGACTCATGGTTCGATAATTACCTCGGCGTGGTGTCTTTGGTACGTATCAAGCAGGGGCGTGTGCGTAAGGGCGATAAAATGTTGATTAAATCAACAGGTCAATCGCATATCATTACCTCGGTAGGTATCTTTAATCCTAAACATACAGAGACCGGGATGTTAGAAGCCGGAGAAGTTGGCTTTATCATTGCTGGTATTAAAGATATTTTTGGCGCGCCTGTGGGTGATACCATTACTCTTGCGACCACACCTGATGTTGCAACCTTACCAGGTTTCAAAAAAGTCAAACCGCAGGTTTATGCCGGTTTGTTCCCGATTGATTCAAGTGATTTTGAACCATTCCGTGAAGCATTGCATAAGCTGCAAATCAACGACTCGGCATTATTCTTTGAGCCAGAAAGTTCAGATGCCTTAGGTTTTGGTTTCCGCTGTGGCTTCTTGGGCATGCTGCACATGGAAATCGTACAAGAGCGTTTAGAGCGTGAGTACGACCTTGATCTGATTTCGTCAGCACCGACCGTAATTTATGAAGCGGTGATGAAAAATGGTGAAACGATATACATCGACAGTCCATCAAAAATGCCAGACGGCTCAACGGTAGAAGATTTACGTGAACCAATTGCTGAGTGTCATATTCTGGTACCGCAAGAATATCTGGGTAATGTAATGACCTTGTGTGTGGAACGCCGTGGCGTTCAAAAAGACATGAAGTTCATGGCGAATCAGGTTTCGATTACCTTTGAAATTCCAATGGCTGAAGTAGTGATGGATTTCTTCGATAAATTGAAATCATGTTCACGTGGTTTTGCCTCACTCGATTACAGTTTTGTCCGTTTTGAAAGTTCATCTCTGGTTAAGGTGGATGTGTTAATTAATGGTGAAAAGGTCGATGCATTAGCCATGATCTGTCACCGTCAGGATGCACGCCATCGTGGTATTGCGCTAGTAGAAAAAATGAAAGACCTGATTCCGCGTCAAATGTTTGATGTGGCGATTCAGGCTGCCATTGGTGCGCAAATTATTGCCCGTTCTACTGTAAAAGCGATGCGTAAGAACGTATTGGCCAAATGTTATGGTGGTGACGTATCACGTAAGAAAAAACTTCTTTCTAAACAGAAAGAAGGTAAGAAGCGTANNAAAGACAAACTTTAGGTAAGGGAAATGAAAATTTCATTATTACATGGGCATATGATTTCTGGCCAGTTCTGGCTGTCGTGCTGGTGCTGCGTTCATTTTTATATGAACCATTTAATATTCCTTCAGACTCAATGGTTCCGACCTTGGAAACTGGGGATTTTATTCTGGTCAACAAATTTGATTATGGGGTGCGTTTACCCATCGTAAATACTAAAATTATTGATGTCGGTGAACCGGAACGCGGGGATGTGATTGTGTTCCGTTATCCGCCACAACCGACCATCAGTTATATTAAACGTGTAGTGGGTTTGCCAGGTGACCATATTGTCTATGATCATGGACAACTTATTATTAATGGGCAAAAAGTGGCGAAAGTTCCGGTGGAATTTAGCCGTGAAAAAGATATTCTGGATACACCGACTTCAATTTACCATCAGGAAACCTTAGGTAAGCACACCTTTAAAATGCGTGAGCTGGAAGGGGTGAATGTTGCTCGTCAGGCACCCTTTATTAACTATGTTGAAAATGGTAAATATTCATCTGAAAATGGTTTATATTGGGAAGTCAAAGTACCTGAAGGTCATTACTTCGCGATGGGGGATAACCGCGATCAAAGTGCTGACAGCCGTTTTTGGGGCTTTGTGCCAGAGGAAAACCTAACAGGTCGTGCCTTCTATAAATGGATGCATAAAGAACCTGGATTTAAAATACCATCGTTTAACCGCAACGGTATAATTGATTAAGCATGACTGGAAAAAATAACAAATGCGTAAACATCAACAAGGGGCATCGTATATTGCAATTTTAATTGCAATTATTGGTTTTGCTTTTTTAGTGAAAATTGCA
>DKLL01000052.1 GCA_002455755.1 Acinetobacter sp. UBA6641 | reverse complement strand
GTGCATTCTACAGCATTTCAGAGGGGTTGCAATACCTTTTTTTAACTTTTCACACTGTCAGGGTATTTTTTAGTCGTTTTATCATTTTTTCCTACATATTTTGATCAAATTTGTTTTAATACCTGTATTCAAAGACCTGTTAATATATTTCATTACGTATTTTTAGCTTTAAGTACCGACTTAATAAAGCTCTAGGATTTTTTATGCGTCACTTTCATTATATTTGGGTTAGTCTTTTATCTGTAGGATTAAGTGCTCCTGTATTTGCGCAGGATATAGTTTCTCCTTCTGAGCCAGAAACTACATCAGAGCTGGAATCTACTACAGCACAAACCCAGTCTGCTCAACATCCCCGTCTTGAGGCCCTGAAAGAATTAAAAAATATTAAAGCCAAAGATTTGAAAGTGAATGCAAATGCCACTCAGCCTGAAAACCAGAAAGATCCTTTACAACCTTTAAATAGACAGATTTTTGCTTTTAATGATGTACTAGATCGTAATGTTGCCCGTCCTCTCGCTATTCAATATAAAGAAAAAGTTCCTACTGAAGTGCGCGGCTCTTATCGCCAGTTTCGTAAAAACTTAGGCGAACCGTGGAATGTGGTAAACCAGTTGATTCAAGGTCGTCCTCTTCGTGCTGCTGAATCTTTAGGACGTTTTACTATTAACACCCTGACTACTTTAGGCTTTGCCGATCCGGCCCGAAGAATCGGGTTATCTGCTGAAGACGAAAACTTTGGTACAACGCTGGGTTATTACGGTATTCCTTCTGGTCCATATCTTGTGCTACCTGTTTTTGGCCCAAGTACATTTCGTGATGGATTGGGCACCCTCGTAGACAGTCAAGCCCGCCCACAAAAATACCTTCTGGAAGATCATGACGGAATTTATTGGGCCGACCAAGCTTTACGCGGCATTGATGCCCGATCACAACTTTTAGAAATTGAAGATGTATTACAAGGAGATAAATACGCTGCAATACGCGATATTTATTTACAGCGTAAAAATTTCGCCATTGCCGAAAAGAAAGGTCTCGAACCTGAAACCATGTTTATTGAAGATGATGAAGATAGCTCAGAAGATCCGAATCAACCTGATAATCCCGATCAATCCAATAATGAAACATCAGAGGATAATTTAGACACGACAACTACATAAGTCGTATCTATTTAATAGCAATATGATCAGTACAGCATCTTCCTTTGCTGATCATTAGATTGTTATAGTACAACTCTTGATGTTATCAATTTAAGGATCATACAATTTCTTTATGTATTTCATTCAACCGACTCGCAATATTCCTTATTTAGATCAGGTACTCAGTACACTTCCCGGTGTACAAATGATTCACATAGATGATATTGATTTGTATGATCCAACTATCTTGGCAATTGCTGATGTGCAGGACTATCTCACGCATCAGTGGTCACTTCCGACTATAGTGCTGGCTTTTGAAAATGAAGGCACCGCTTTAGCCCAAGCATGGGAATTGGGTGCTCTGGCTGGCTGGATCTGGAACAAGCTGCCACGTGATCCGGAAGATTCCTTACTTAAAATTGATGCCCAATATAAACGCAATCAGGATAGCCGTGACTTACCCTCTGCGGCTTATTTACAAAAATGTCTGCTTCCCAATCCTATAGAACTGATGAATTATAAGGTTGAAACCTTGTTTCAACCGTCTGCCTATCTGTCTGGCGACTGGTACGATTACTGGAAAATCAGCGATAAAGAAATCATGTTTTACCTGGCAGATGTGTCCGGACATGGGGTTACCAGCAGCTTATTGACCTCCTGGATGGCCGCTTTTCATGGCCGTTCCAAAACCCCGCGCGAGCTGATTAAAAAACTCAATGGCATGCTGGTACAGGAAAATATCGAAAAACACATCACCATGATTGCCGGAGTTCTAAATTTAGAAACCCATCAACTGCGCTGGTCAAGTGCCGGACATTACCCCCCCGCCATCATCATCGAACCTAACCAGGCCCCGAAAATCTTAAATACCAGCAGCTTTCCTTTGGGCCTCACTGAAGACCTTGAAGTGGAGGAGTTTGAGTGTGTGCTGAATCGTCATGCCCGGTTTATTATTTGTTCAGATGGTGCACTTGAACCTTTTGATGGCGGACTGAATGAACAGTTTGAAAAATTAGTCTTTCATTTGCAGAATCAATCATTCCAGGCACCCGAACATGTGGCAGATGACATCGCGATCCTAAGTTTACGCCGAATGAATTAATCATATAATCAATACGTTAACTTTCAACTAAGCTATATACGACTGTTAGCTACTTGAGTCTATAGTGGCCCTATGTGATAATTTTAAGATCCTTCTCTGCAAATGGCATTTATATGTCAACAGGTCATGTTGAATATGCAAGCTTGAATGGAACGCATATTTTTAAGCTTATTGGCGAAGTGCGTGCTCAATCTTGTATCAGTCTAGACAAACTTCTTAGTCGAATTGAACAGCAATCAAATGTCGTTGGGGCAATCGTAGATTTAACCCAAACTACATTTATTGACAGTACGGTTTTAGGTGTACTTGCCAAGCTTGGTTTAAAGCTGAAGCAAACTCATCAGATTCAGGCTGTCATGTTATCTACCAATCCAGATATTACTACCTTGGCCAATAGTATGGGCTTGGGGCAGGTTTTTGTGATTTTAAATTACTGCGGTGATCCGAAAGTATGCACCCGTGAGTTAATTGAAGAGCACATTACCCATAATGCTATGTTAACCACTGTTTTAGATGCACATAAAACATTGATGAAGTTAAATGAAAGTAACCAAAATATGTTTGAGCCTTTGGTGAAACAATTACAAAAAGAACAAGAGACCTTAGAACAAGTCTCTCAGCAAAACGTATAAAAATAATTTTAGAGCTTATCTCCCATGACTTTACTCTCTGTTGTACAAATGAATTCCCAAGATGATATTGAAGCCAATTTCATTGTGATTGAGTCATTCATACAACAAAGTAAAGCCGATGGTGCAGAGCTGATTGTTTTCCCGGAAAACTTTGTCTGTTTTGCCGC
>DKLL01000254.1 GCA_002455755.1 Acinetobacter sp. UBA6641 | reverse complement strand
AAAGAATTATTTGAACAACTTTATCAAGTGCGTGAAGAACGGATTATTGAAATTAAGGACATGACCGATGATTATCTGAAGTCCTTTAATAGTGCCATGTCGATTCGCGATTATTTGTCTTATATCTGGACCGTCACTTATGGCGCTTCATTATTGCTCAATTCGACCCATTACCAGAAGTCTATTGGTTCACGTGAACGCCTGATCAAGCTGTATATTAATCAGGCCTTAATGACCCCGGATAAAATCTGCTGATGTCATGCTTCCAATCAGTGCATTATTGATGGATGATTTTATGCATCGGGTCATCTAGCTCATTCATTTTCGAAAACAATTCATAACACATCTGACGCAACCATTGATGACTGGTTTTATGATGACAGGACATATGCCAATACTGCTTGACGGCATAAGTGGGAAAATTAATTGGCGCATCAAAAATCTGTAAATTGCCGCGCGACAGTAACACTTCACTTAAATAATAAGGTACGGTCGCAATGGCATCGGTTTCCTGTACCACCAGTCCAACCCCAAGATAACTGGGTAAGCGCATGAGAATATTGCGTTTCAGTTCCAGATTTAACAGCTCGTTTTCAATATGATAATGCCCCATTCCAGCATCAATATCGATATGAGGTTCATTGATATATTGTTCAGTGGTTAAACTGTTCTCGCTCAGCCGCGGATGGTTTTTAGATGCGATGACCACATAATATTGCTCAAACAGTTTTTGCTGATAAAAACCGTTTTCCAGATTGGGTAAAAAACCGATCGCCAGATCAATTTCTCCATTGGCCATTTGATAACTGGTTTCAGAAGTAATGGCACGAACATTTAAACGGATATGGGAAGCATGCTCTTTTAAATACTGTGAAATTTTTGGCAATAAAACCAGATGCGATACATCGGTCATGGCAATGGTGAATTTCTGCTGTGAAGTGGTCTGGTCAAAATCAACAGTAAAGTTATTGATAATTTCCACTTTGCTTAAGGCTTCACTGACAAGAGGGAAAAGCTGTTTAGACAGCTCTGTAGGCACCATTTCATTGCCGATTCTTAAAAACAGCGGATCATTATAATGCTGGCGAATTTTATTCAGGATATTACTGACTGTGGGTTGACTCATGGCCAGGTATTCAGCCGCGACAGAAACACTTTTATATTTATAAATATAAAGAAAAACGCTGAGTAATTTACAGTCGAGCTCAAACACCGATTCACATCCCTAAATCTTCAATTTGCAGAGGTAGTACATCATCTGCTTTTTGAGTGCTATTTCCAATGTCCATTTATACCGAAATAACAGGTCTAGCGAATAAATCTTCACTTCAATCTTACAAAATAAATTCTATCAATAAAAATCACAACAATATCCCCCCCTTTTGATTAAGTTAAAAAATATTCAATATTTGATTTTTTAAATCAACCCTGCCTCATATTTGATTGCTTTGATTTTTATGCCTTTGCGTAGGCATTACCTCTGCTTTTGAAAGGTCAAAATGAGGATCTCAAAATNNTCCGCAAGAAAAACCTTTTGTCTCCCATACATAACATCCTGAGCCAGTTTTAAGCACTGCTTTAAAATGCAGCGCAAGGGATGGTAGACGTGTGGCATCCATGTCACACTCATGAAACCGGTACATACTAAAATCTATTTCAATTTTAGCTTAATGAATGCTCATGGTGATTGAAAAATGATTTATACAAGAAGCTTAAAAAAACAAATCACTCAAATGCTTTGACTTAAACCTGAATGCCTCAAATTTAAGTCAAAGCTTAAAGCATGCAGCAATTAGTCTGCTGAAATATCTTCAAATAATACCGAAGACAAATAGCGTTCACCTGCATCCGGTAAAATCACCACAATGTTTTTACCGGCATTTTCAGGACGTGCTGCCAATTGAGCAGCGGCTGCCATCGCTGCGCCACTTGAAATACCGACCAAAATGCCTTCATGGGTGGCAGTTTTGCGTGCCCATTCAACCGCAGTCGCACTTTCAATCGCAATCACTTCATCCACTAAATCCAGATCCAGGTTTTTAGGAATAAAATTGGCACCAATACCCTGAATTTTATGCGGTCCCGGCGTTAATGGTTCACCGCGTTTCGCCTGGCCAATAATCGGTGATTCAGCAGGCTCAACAGCCACTGAATAAAGCGGTTGATTTTGTACCTGTTCAAAATAACGTGAAATACCGGAAATGGTACCGCCCGTCCCTACACCAGACACTAAAATATCGACTTTACCGCCCGTGGCTTCCCAAATTTCAGGACCTGTGGTTTGTTCATGAATTTTAGGATTGGCCGGGTTTTCAAATTGCTGCGGTAAAAAATAGACATCCGGCTGTTCATTGGCTAGACGGACTGCTTCATCTACCGCGCCTTTCATGCCTTTCGCCGGTTCAGTCAGTACCAGATTTGCCCCAAACGCTTTTAAAACCTTGCGGCGTTCAACACTCATGCTTGCCGGCATGGTCAAGGTAATCTCGTAACCTTTGGCAGCTGCAACAAATGCCAGAGCAATACCGGTATTGCCACTGGTTGGTTCGACAATATGCATACCCGGTTTAAGCAAACCTTTTTCTTCAGCATCGGCAATTAAAGCGGCACCTACCCGGCATTTCACCGAGAATGCCGGATTACGGCTTTCAACTTTTGCCAATACGGTTGCATCGGATGAAATGGCACGATTAATACGAATTAAAGGCGTATTGCCAATCGCTTCAGCATTATCACTATAAACCGCTATGGCTAAATTGTTCGGTGCTGGAAAAGCAGAATCAGTACTCATTTTAACTCCTTGAGCTGTCTTTTGATTTTAAAGTCATGCGCTCATCATAAGCCATTTAGGCATACAACATAAGTTTTTCTATGGCGGCATTTTTACGACTTAAGCTACGATTTAACCCTGCAAGACAATATTTTTTAAAATCTTGAGCTGAGAATGTTATCCAGGTTGTGACCACTTAAATGACCTAATTGTCATCAATAAAGTTTGTATTTATTTATACAATTGCACACAATATCTATCAAATGAAAACAGATTTAGGGAATCAAATGTCTAATAAGGGTTATAGCCGGTTCTATCGACAATTTACACAGAAACTCCTCGATAAAATCGTGACGCCTCAAGTCTTAGGCAATACTGAAGAATTAGAAAAAAATATAAAAACTCACTTGGATAAGAAAATAATCTGTTATGTCTTACAAGATGCCTCACTGAGTAATACCGTATTAATCGACACAGAAGCCAAAGCACGCAACCTGCCTTCTGTTTTTGCACCTGTCAGCATTCAGGACTATCAGGAAGATGATTCCATTCTGGCTTTGAATGTGCCCAACTCGAAAAATGAAGCCTATCATTATTCGGCAAAGCTCATTCGCCTGATTGAAGCTTTGGAAAAATATCCCGAATACGATATTGATCTGGTTCCGGTGACGGTGTTATGGGGGCGCTCACCAGAATATGAAGACTCCTGGTTTAAAGCCTTATTTGCAGATGCCTGGGCAACCCCATCCAAATTAAAGCAGGCCTTGAATATTTCTTTATATAGCCGTGAAAACTATATTGAATTTCATAAACCGATTTCCCTGAAAGCGGCAATAGAAAAATCTAAAATTGAATATCCCAATTTTTCTCCGGCACATTCTGTGGTCAAGGAACTGAATACCAATTTTAACAAATATAAAGAAGCGATTTTAGGTCCCGACTTATCCGACCGCCGTAATCTCATTAACAAGTTAATGAAAACCGAAACGGTGCAGGATGCGATTCGTAAAGAAAGTATTAATCACAAAATCAGCATGTTTGAAGCAGAGAACCGCGCCAAAGGCTATTTAACCGAAGTGGTTTCGGACTTTTCCTATTCCACCCTGCGTTTTGCCGAACTGGCGCTGACCAAACTCTGGACGCAACTTTATGATGGAATTGAAGTGCATAATTTCGATACCGTGCGCGAGCTGGCCAAGGATTACGAAATTGTCTATACCCCATGCCATCGCAGTCATATCGATTATTTACTGCTGTCTTATGTGATTTTTAACCGCGGCTTGATGGTGCCGCATATTGCAGCGGGTATTAACCTCAACTTGCCTGTGGTCGGTCAGATCATGCGAGGTGGCGGTGCCTATTTCATCCGTCGTACTTTCAGCGGAAATGAACTTTATACCTCGGTATTTAAAGAATATTTACATAGTCTTTTATCACGCAACACACCTTTGGAATACTTTATTGAAGGTGGCCGTTCACGCACCGGTATGCTGTTGCCACCGAAAAAAGGCATGCTGTCGATGACAGTACAGAGTCATTTACGTGGTGCAACCAAACCGATTGCCTTTATTCCCACCTATTTTGGTTATGAAAAGCTGATTGAAGGTACCTCATACTTAAATGAGCTGAATGGTAAACCGAAAGAAGCCGAATCGATTTGGGGGATTTTGAGTTCAGTGCGTAAAATTGAAAAAGTCTTTGGCCAGGTACATGTCAATTTTGGCGAACCGGTTTTTCTGGATCAAGTTTTAGCAGAACATCAAGCCAAGGATATTAAACTTAATATTCATGATGAATTACCCCAACCTGTGATTCAAACGGTTAATCAGGTCGCCAATTCAATCCTGGAAAATATTAATAAAGCAGTGGTGATTAATCCGATTTCGTTAATTTCGCTTATTTTACTCAATGCTGAAGATCACGTTTTAACGGAAAATGATTTAATTGCCAAAATTGATCAATATCGTCATTTATTAAAAATGACGGAATATGATTCAAAAATGATTATGACGGAATTATCCAGTGCAGAGATTATTCAATATGCTGTCAAATTAAAACAGGTTGAAATCTTTAATCAGAATAATCAAAACTGGGTACGCGTTGCTGAAAGTCAAAAAATTCTGTTAAGTTATTTTAGCAATAATATTCTGCACTGTTTTATTCTACCGTCCTTAATTGCAGTACTTGTGCATTCGTATAAAAAAATCTCTAAGCATTATTTAATCGATACAGTTAAAAATATCTATCCCTATTTTAAGGAAGAATTTTTCCTCAAATGGCACAGTGACCAGTTAGATCAGGAAATTACAGTAATTCTTGAAAGTCTGGCGCAATTCGGCTGGATAAGCCTTCACCCAGACCAGACCATCGCCATTTCACCAGATGAGCAGGCTCAAGACCAGCTTTTGGCACTGGCTCACCTATCTCATTCCAGCCTAAATAACATGACCATGATTGCTGCATTACTTCAACAATACGCTCCGCAGCAATCCCTAAGCCTGAAAGAACTGGAGAAAATGGGTAAAGCGGTATTGAACAAACTGTCGCAAACTAAAAAAATTCAGGCCGGTTATTATTTTGATAGCGCAACTTTAAAAAACTTTATTGCTATTCTTAAACAAAATGGTCTGCTCAGTATTCAGGAAAATCACTTTGTGATCAGCGAAGATTTTGAAGAAAAAATTTCTGCAATTTTAAGCTGGTATAATCCTGAAATGCGTCAGGCTATCACTGAAGCCGTACATTTTAATGAAAAAGAATTAAAAGGATTTAAACAGACCCATAAAAATTGATAATCCCTATTTTGCATTCCTGTCAGGCATTTAATCTGGATTAAATGCCTTATTTTAATGAATATAAGAATATCTGATAATTACCTTCATTAAAAACCATTGAAAATGTTACATTTTCATCATAAATGAGGTTCATCAGACTGTATACTGCCTAGGTTACTGTTGCGTAGTATGGAAATGCTGTATGAACACCGATCTTGAAATTGCTTCTATGCATGAGTCTATTGATATTGTTGTCACGATATTAAAATCATTAGCCAATACAGATCGTTTACTTATTTTATGTCACCTTGCTAAACAGGAATTAAATGTTTCCCAAATAGAACAGATGACTCAAATTAACCAGCCTACGCTATCCCAGCAACTGATGATGTTACGTAAAAGCAATGTGGTGACTACGCGTCGCGAAGGCAAACAGATATTTTATTCCATTAAAGATGAAAAACTGGTTCAGGTACTGAATACCCTTTATCATCTGTATTGTCCTAAAAATTTAATTTAAACATACCTATAAAAATTGGGAAGATATTAAAATCTTTTGACATTTCATAGTGATAACAAGATAAAGCTACAAGCTAGGGCAACAGTACTTTTATAGTTTTGCTTTAGCTTGTCATATTGGCTTGCAACAGCTAAAACCGCTTTAATCCTGCAAATGCATTTCCCACTCAATGCCTGATTTTATATAAATACCCATCTATCCGGATATGACTTGATGTTATATTCATTTTTTTGAATTATTTAATAATACTTTTTAAAAACAAGTACATATTTTTCATGACTCTGCACGAAACATCTGGCATAGTAAGTCTGTTTTCCGATTCTAACAAGGTCCGATGGTTTTTCTTTTAAAAAATAGCTCTACTTTCAATAGCTCGTATGTTCAGAGGAATCACTATTGCTGCAAATTATTTAAGTTGAAGCTTGATATCTATTAAGATTTTCAGATAATTATAGGTGAGGACAATCATATTTTTGTTATATTGTTTATACAGAATCAATAATCAATATATCGATCTGATTTAAAGATTTTTGACTGAGAATCTATTAAAAATACGCGATACAACTCAAGGAAGGAATACTATATGAGTCAAACAGCGAGTTATTTAGATACTCAATCTATCTTTGATTTAATTGGGCAGCACGCTGACTTAACCCTCATATTTCAAACTGTCAGTGAATGGTTAGAAGCCCGGATACCTGATTCAATGGTATCCATTATGTTGTACTCAGAGACAGAAAAAACTTTAAGCCTGATCAGTGGTACCCAACATTTTTCAACCCGGTATCAGAAAGCGATTAATGGTTTAGAAATAGGCCCCAATGTGGGTGCGTGTGGTGCAGCAGCTTTTCACAGAACACTTGTGATTTGTGAAAATTTAGTCACTGATCAGAACTGGAAGAATTTCAAAACCCTGATTCAAGAAGAAAATCTGAACGCGTGCTGGTCTTCGCCCATCATTAACGCGCGAGGAAAACTCTATGGTACTTTTGGGACATATTATCGTTCGCCTAAATGCCCAACACCGACTCATATTAAATTACTTCGTCATGCAGCG
Source organism: Acinetobacter sp. UBA6641 (assembly GCA_002455755.1). GTDB lineage: Bacteria > Pseudomonadota > Gammaproteobacteria > Pseudomonadales > Moraxellaceae > Acinetobacter. Next base: position 1,112 of record DKLL01000254.1, on the reverse strand, counting down.
TCTTTAATTGCCTTAAGTATGGACCTACATGAAGAACGGCAACAAAGACTGGCTCTTCATGATAAATATCGCTCTTTCTTCACTTACCATCCGGACGCTATTTTCGAACATAATCTAGAAGGCATCGTGATTGATGTTAATCTTGTTTCTGAAAAAATCACCAAATTTAATCTTGAACAGGCTCGGGGCTTACATTTCTCGAATTTTATTTGTGCTGAATTTCAATCTTTAGCTCAAACTGCATTCGAACAAGCTTTAAAGGGAAACAGTCAGCACCTGGAAATTCAGGCACTGAATGCCGTAGGTGAATGTTACTGGTTAGACATGACTTATCTACCCATTAAACAAGCTCAACAGGTGGTGGGTGTTTTTGGCATCGCTCGTGATATTTCAGAACGGCGTGAAAGTGAAGAAATGCTGCGTCTACTTAAACGCAGTGTTGATGCCAATCCTCTTGGAATTATATTGAGCAATGCTGCCCCAGATCAGGCCATTGAATATGTTAATCCTGCGTTTGAATCGCTGACCGGTTATAATAAAGAAGAAGTGATCGGTAAAAATTGTCGTTTTCTGCAAGGTCCCGATACAGATCCTGAAACAGTTAATAAAATACATCATGCCCTTCAAGAACAACAAGAAATCCAGATCACCTTAAAGAATTATCGTAAAGATGGTAGCTGGTTCTGGAACCAGCTGATATTAGGACCAGTTTTTGATGACAAAAATATCTGCACACATTTTATGGGGATTCAGCAGGATATTACTCAACAGCGGGCAAATAGCGAATATATCGCCCGGCAACAAACCCACGACAGTTTAACCGGATTAATTAATCATCATACCTTTGAAAAAATACTGGATGTCGCATTTCACCACATACCGCATGAGCATCATCGTCCCCTGATCGTCATGTATGTTGATTTAGATGGTTTCCAGCCTTTAAATCAAAGTTTGGGACACCTCAGTGGTGATCAGCTTCTGATTGCTGTAGCAAATCGCCTGCGTCAGATCGTTCAAGAAGAAGATATCATTTCTCATTTTTCCGCAGATGAATTTGGCATATTGCTGAATAAATGCCATGATTTAAAACAGGCCGCCGTCACTGCAGAGCG
>DKLL01000165.1 GCA_002455755.1 Acinetobacter sp. UBA6641 | reverse complement strand
GTTAATTACCGCCGGATTTCGTAAATAGCCGGTAATACTGTGAGGATTATACAGGGAGGTGGTAATCGCCTGGTTAATGATCGGGGGTTCGAAATCGAAGGGTGCTTCGGATAAAGGGAAAGCAGTTAAAAAGTCATCAGGTGAATAAAAGTTAAACCAGTCGCCCTCTAGTTGGGGTGGCCTGGATATCGGAGTGATAAGTTTTTCCTGTATGACCCTAAAAGCAAGGGGCGAGCCCAAGGTAATAAAACGCTGAATTCTAAAATGAGGATATTGATGCAGCAGGTTATAGGTGATGACCGAACCCAGAGAGTGCGCCACAATAATATGATCCAGCTCGGGACGAAGGTAAGACATAATCCGCTGATGGACTTCATGCATGAAATCCGGATTGGATAAATATAAATAGGTTTCAATCAGGAATTTATGGATAAATGTTTCATGCAGTTTGGGATAATGATTCAGAAATAATGCCAGTTCCTTAAATGCATGATCTCTGGTGAGTGCGGTAATCAGGGCCAATCGCTGAGTAAATGACTCGGAGCATTCGGGATTTACACTCGGTAATCTGCTCGCACAGGGATGATGTTCGGGAACAATCGTATTGTTATGCCTTAAATGAAAGGGAAGATGTATATGGGAAATAGACTTGGGTAAAAAGGTATCTATATCCAGGCTGTTGTATAAATGATGTTTGCTGAGCAAATCGCCATAAAAGGGGAAACGTATTTCCAGAGCGTTGAGATCAATATTTTGCTGGGAATGGGACAAGCCTGTCTGAAAAGCAGATAGCCAATGTTGTTTTAATGAGGGTTGATCATAATTCTGTTGATTCATGCCGTGAATAAAAATAATTTTCATACAGGGTCAGATGATGTAGAGATGTAATTATCTATCTTGAGCTTAAAAAAAAGAGTGGTACTTGACCACTCCTTTTCTGTGTTAGTTTTGCTTTCGGTAGAAAACAAAGTAACTGAGATAACAGGCTGCAATAAAGATCAGGCATCCAATAAAGCCAGGCAGCATTTCAGGATCGAAAGCCATACTTATTGCGGTGATAAAACAGAACACAAAACCTAAAATCGGNNACGATCACGGCCACAAATGGAATGCCGCGATGATTTACTTTAGAGAACACCGCAGGTAATTGTTTCTTGTCAGACAACGACCACATCATACGTGATGCAGCAAATAAGCCTGAGTTTGCCGCAGACAATAATGCCGTGATAATCACAAAACGAATAATGTCTTCAGCATATGGAATGCCGATATGGGTAAATACAGTAACAAAGGGACTGCTACTGACACCTTCAGCATCCAGGCCGGCCATCTGGTGAGGTAAAAGCGCACTGATGACGACAATGGTGCCGACAAAGAAAATCAATAAACGCCAAATAGCCGCATTGATGGCTTTGGGTACATTTTTCGCAGGGTCTTTGGTTTCACCGGCTGCAACGCCAATCAATTCAGTACCGGAGAAGGCAAAATTGACAATCAGCATGGTTGCAAAAATGGGAAACAGGCCTTGAGGAAACCAGCCTTGAGCGGTTAAGTTGCTAAACAAAGGCGCAGATTCATAACCATTAAAGTTTAAAATACCGAAAATAGCCAATAGACCCAGTAAAATAAAGGCAATAACGGTCAGTACCTTAACCAGAGATAACCAAAATTCAGATTCGGCAAACCAGCGCGTTGAACTCATATTTAAGCCGAAAACCACTGCAGCAAAAATAATGGTCCATAACCAGACTGAAATGTGCGGAAACCATTCCTGCATCAGCAACGCAGCAGCGGTAAATTCCGTACCCAGCGTTGCAGTCCAGGTCAGCCAATACAACCAGGTGATCATATAGCCGGTACCGGGACCAATGTATCTGCGTGCATAGGTACCAAACGAACCCGATTCGGGCATATGTACTGCAAGTTCGCCCAGGCAAAGCATGACTGCATAAGCGATTAAACCGCCTAATACATAGGAGATGATGGCACCTACAGGCCCCGTTTGTGCAATGACTTCACCCGAACCTAAAAATAAACCTGTTCCGATTGCGCCGCCCAGCGAAATCATGACCAGATGTCGAGTACTCATAGCGCGTTTTAATGGCGCAGAATTGCCCTGATGCGAAGCATCATTCGGAGTATGAGATGACTGCATAAGAGAAGAATGAAAAAGATAAATGAAGCGAGCTATTGTAGTGAAAAACTACAAATCTGCAATGTAATAATGATAACTATTGCAACTTGAATGATCGTATGAAACGATATATGGCGACCCTACGGGGATTCGAACCCCGGTTACCGCCGTGAAAGGGCGATGTCCTAGGCCTCTAGACGATAGGGTCGTTAGGAGGTGATGAGTATATTATGGATTTTTAATCAGGCTGTCAAACCAGGAATTGTGTTATTTTTAAAATATTGAATTAACTGGATAAAAAATGACAAATCTAAAATAAAAAAGCACAGTTTTTAAACTGTGCTTAAGCTGTAGCTATAACAGAACATTACTTTTTAGGGTGATATAACCAGTAATAACTTGCATAACAGGCAGCCATAAAGAGCAAGCAGCCAATAAAACCTGAAAGCATTTCAGGATTGGCCGCCATACTTAAACCTGTGGCAGTACAACAGATAAAACCTATTTAATCAGTGATAACCAGAACTCGGACTCGACAAAAGTACGGGTTGAGCTTAAGTTGGAAATGAGCACACCACTGGCAAAGATAAGCGTCCATAACCAGATAGCCCGTACCCGGGCCAATATAGTTCGAGGCAAATGCACCAAAAGAGCCGAATACCGCTAAATGTACGGCCAATTCACCAAGACACAGCATCACCCTATACGCGATTAAGCCACCAATGATATAGGCAAGTACTGCGCCGAGTGGTCCCGCTTGTGAAAAAACTTCACCAGATCCCATGAACAGACCAGTACCGATGGCACCACCAAGCGACAACATAACGGATGGCATGTGGTCATCGCTCTTTTAAGCGATGGCTTACGCTCCCCGGCAGACGAATCCGGCGAAGGTTGAGAGGAAGATTGCATAAAATGAATAATAGGTTGAAAGTATTATTTCAAGTGTTTTTTATGTGAAATTTCAAATAAATCAATTTTGCAGGAATCTATGGAACGCGGTTAGGCAATTTGAAATAAAAAAGACCACACATTAGGGTCTGTTGACACTTAC
>DKLL01000189.1:2964-3421 GCA_002455755.1 Acinetobacter sp. UBA6641 | reverse complement strand
TTAAATATAAATAAATATCAGTTAATTCAACATAAAATATCATCATATTGATTTAGTGCTGAAGTAAAAATCAAATTATGGGACAGCAGTAAAACAAAAACTACTTTGTTTCGAGCAAGTTCACGTGCTCGACCTGTACATCACTCATAATTTCGCCTTGGGCAAGGAGCTGATTAAAATAGTCTTCCACCACATTAAATTGTTCAGCTGTGCTTTCAACCTTGTACATATTTTGGCGGAATTCATTGCTTGAACGTAGGCCTTTGGTATACCAGGCAATATGTTTACGTGAAATACGACAACCCGAATATTCACCATAGAAGTCATAAAGTTCAGATAAATGTCCTAATAAAACATCTTTCACCTCTTGAATATTCGGTGCCACTAAATGCTTACCTGTAGCTAAATAATGGGAAATTTCACGGAAAATCCAGGGACGACCTTGTGCAGCGCGTCC
>DKLL01000189.1:0-2902 GCA_002455755.1 Acinetobacter sp. UBA6641 | reverse complement strand
TACGACCATGCAACGCTAATGCGGCGATCCCCGCTTCTTCCGCACGTTTTGCCACCCGCAGGATATTTTCATGGCCATTTAAATAACCCAGTCGGGTTTTTAAAGTCACCGGCACATCGACAGCAGCCACGACGGCATCTAAAATACGCGCAACCAGATCTTCATCTTTTAATAATGCAGAACCCGCCAATTTATTACAGACTTTTTTGGCTGGGCAACCCATATTGATATCAACAATCTGTGCACCGTTCGCCACCTGATAACGTGCCGCTTCTGCCAGCTCGTTGGGTTCTGAACCGGCAATCTGCGCGGATATCGGAGCAAGTTCACCCTCGAAATTGGCGCGATACAGACTTTTCTTGCTCATGCGTAAGGTCTGGTCTGAAGTCATCATTTCACTGACCGCATGCCCTGCACCAAAATATTTACATAGCGTCCGGAAGGGACGATCCGTAACACCTGCCATGGGAGCAACAATTAAATTATTTGACAGTTGATATGGACCGATATACATATAAATTCATCACTTTTTCGACTGACATAGTATACTGCATCTGCTGTATGGGCTCATCCTTTTGGAATATGTTTTCATTATTATGAAAAAAAATCTTTTTATTTCATCTCGTATTAAATCTTTGAGTATTCTTGCCTTGTCACTTAGCTTGGTGGCATGTGGCGATAACTCCTGGTGGTCAAAAAATCATGAACCCACTTTAGAAGAAGATCAAATCAAACGTCTTGTTCCCCCACGTGTACATGATCGAAGCTCATGGGCCAAAGATATTTTCGATATTACCGATCAGCTCGGCATTCCCCAAACCAAAGAAAATATTTGCAGTATCGTGGCTGTAGTCGACCAGGAATCCAACTTCGTTGCTGACCCGCAAGTTCCTGGCTTAGGCGAAAAAGCCGTTAAAGAAGTGCAAGACCGTATGGATGAAAAATTTAAAGATAAATTGGGCGATTCTATTGGCGGTACCGTTGCAGGTTATTTTCAACAAGTTTTAAAAAATCAGCCGAGTCCTGAAGATAACTATTTAAGCCAAATGCGCCGGGTGAAAACTGAACGTGAATTGGATGAGTTATATCGTGAAATTTTTGCCTATATGTCTAAACATTATCATGTCAGCGCACTTACAGGTGCAGCCAAACTGGTTGGACAAGATATTGGGGAAAAATTAAATCCGATTACCACTTTAGGTTCAATGCAGGTTCATATTGGCTATGCCAAAGAACATAAACGTCAAGGCGGCAATATTGCCGAATTACGTACCGACTTATACAGTCAATATGGCGGTTTGTATTATGGTATTCACCGTTTAATGATGTACCCTGCCGATTACAATAAAGCGATTTATCGTTTTGCAGATTATAACTCTGGCATGTATTCCAGTCGTAATGCAGCTTTTCAAAGCATGTTGAATGATTTAACTGTAGCGGAACTCGACCTGGATGGCGACTTATTGTTATACAGTAAAGATGGTTCAATCCGTTCTGCAGCCAGTCAGTCTGAACGCGAATTAATTAGTGTTTTTGCTGCCAATAATATTTTAGTGACACCACGCCAAATTCGGGCGGACTTAAAGAAAGAAAAAGAAAAAGATTTTGAAGATACGGCAACTTATCGGGCTGTAGCAAAGCTTTACCAAGAGAAAACAGGCAAAGAACCCATTTATGCTATCATGCCTGAAGTGGTGATTTCTGGTCCTAAATTAAGCCGCGATTATAATACCAACTGGTTTGCAACTCGCGTCAATGGAAGATACCAATCATGTATGCAACGAGCCAAAAGAATAAAAATTTAGCTCTCTTCGACTTTGATGGAACCCTGTGCACCAAAGACAGTTTCACAGGGTTTATCTTTTACGCTTTATCCAAACGCCATATTGTCAAACAAGGCATTAAAATCCTGCCTTGGATTCAGGCCTATTACCTGAATATCTATCCTGCACATGCAATGCGCTCCAAATTGTTTCGTGCCATGTTTAGTAATGTAGATGTCGTAGAGTTACAGCACATTGCCCAGGAATATGCGACTAGCTTAATTTCTCAATTAAATCCAGGCTTGCTGAAACAACTCAAACAGCATCAAGCCTTAGGAGATGATGTCGTTCTGGTCTCAGCTTCGATAGATATTTATCTCAAGCCAATCTGTGATTTATTGGATATAGATTTGATTTGTACGCAAACTGAAATAATTAATGATGTCTATACCGGACAATACCTCACCCCAGATTGCAGTTCGGAACAGAAAAGAAAACGTATTTTAGAAAACTATGATTTAGATGATTATGCTTTGATTTATGCCTATGGAAATAGTCAGGAAGACCAAGAAATGCTGGCAATGGCCAATCATGCCTATATGGTCGGTGTAAATCAAACCATGCCTGCACTGCCCAAAAAGATACAAAAAATTGCCATTTGATGGCAAAACTATCTAATCTGGCAAAGTGGGCTAAAGGGCTATATATTCGTTTTGGCAATAACCCATTTGTCTGGTTATTGTTGTTTATTTATCAGGCGACCCATCAAAATAAGACACAACGACAAATTTCTCAGCGATTAACAAAGACAAAAATAGCCCAAGCAAAAAAGGAAATTACCTATATTCAATTAACATGTTTAAAGTTCATATCCATTAGTAAAAAGCCACTTCAATAGAAGTGGCTTTTTACTGCAACAAAATTATTTCTTGAATGGAAAAGCATATTTAGCAATACGTTTAATCACGCTGCCATATTGCTTAAACAGATTGGCATTATTGTAATTTAACCCATATTTTTCACATACTGCCTGTACTTTAGGTGCCATCTTGCGATAGCGACGTGCTGGAACATCAGGGTATAAATGATGCTCAATTTGGTGGCTTAAGTGACCGGTCAAAATATGGAATGCTTCTGAA
>DKLL01000028.1 GCA_002455755.1 Acinetobacter sp. UBA6641 | reverse complement strand
AAAAGCTTTATCACCATCATAAATTCTTGGCACAATAATGTGACTGCCTTGAACAAGACGTAGACCATGTGGCGATTGCTGTTTTAAATTGTGCTCAATAAACTGATTTACCCAAGGACCCGCAGCATTGACCAGAGCCTTCGCTTGCACCTGATAATTGCCCTGTGCATGTTCCAGATGAATGTTCCATAATCCGTTTTCACGGTAAGCAGCTGTGCAACGGGTTTGTGTCGCAATTCTGGCACCCAGCTCATGGGCCTGCATGGCATTTAGAACCACCAGACGCGAATCATCCACAGCACAATCAGAATATTCAAATCCCTGCGTCATTTCATTTTTTAAAGGACTGCTGGCTGGATCAAAATGAATATGCCGGGAAGCGGCTAATTTTTTTCGCTTACCCAAATGATCATAGATAAATAAACCGGTGCGTATCAGCCACGCAGGACGTAAATGTGGCTGATGCGGCATGACAAACCGGAGCGCACGAATAATATGCGGTGCTTTAGCCAACAGAATTTCCCGCTCTACTAAAGCTTCGTGCACCAGACGAAATTCTTTATATTCAAGATAACGCAGACCGCCATGAATCAGTTTGCTGCTTGCAGAGGAAGTATGGCTGGCAAGATCATCCTTTTCACATAAAAAAACGGACAGACCCCGACCCGCAGCATCAACAGCAATACCCACGCCATTGATCCCACCACCAATCACCGCTACATCATAGACCGGATGACTCACTTGCATGTCCACCTCCTCTAATCCTGTTCAGACAGTAAACTCAAATTTCCTGCTGTTCCAAGCAACTTAGCACTATTTAAACTGAAAGGACACCGGATAATTGTCATTCAGCACAATGTAGACAAAATGAATATGGGATTTATTTGTTGATTTCCCTCGCTACGATTTGATTCCCTTCAGTTTTTAAATTGCTCATTTTTGAACAATGAGTTTTGCACATTTCTCATACAAAACTGAAAAATCATATGCTTATGCCCCCAAAATAATTGGTTTAACATCGAAAAAATAATAGCAAAATGGACTTGTGCAGATGATTGAACAAAACGTTTCCCAAGTAAATTTAGATACCAAGACACGGGTCAAATCCATTCTGGGTGGTTCAGCGGGCAATCTGGTGGAATGGTATGACTGGTATGTCTATGCTGCTTTTACCTTATATTTTGCGCATGCCTTTTTCCCGAAAGGCAGTCAAACCGCGCAATTACTTCAGGCTGCCGCCATTTTTGCCGTCGGTTTTTTAATGCGACCGATTGGTGCGTGGATTATGGGTATTTACTCGGATAGAAAAGGACGTAAATCTGGACTGACCCTTTCTGTAACCCTGATGTGCATTGGTTCTCTCATGATTGCAGTCTCTCCCACACATGACCAGATTGGCATATTCGCACCTATCATCTTAGTGCTTGCCCGGCTCATTCAGGGCTTAAGTGTGGGCGGTGAGTACGGTGCCAGTGCCACTTATTTAAGTGAAATGGCGGAAAGGCATCGCCGCGGCTTTTTTTCCAGCTTTCAGTATGTGACCCTGATTGCAGGTCAGCTGACTGCACTCTGTGTATTACTGATTTTGCAGTTTGTTCTGACTGAAGAACAGCTGCATGACTGGGGCTGGCGCATTCCCTTTTTTATTGGCGCCTGTCTGGCCATTGTGGTGTTTTATATCCGTCGTGGACTGTTAGAAACCCAGTCCTTTAAAAATGCGCAAAAAGATAAAAACCAGCCCGAATCGAGTATGTTTTCCCTTTTTAAGCATTATCCCAAACAAGCCTTTACAGTTCTGTTTTTAACTGCGGGGGGTACCGTTGCTTTTTATAGCTATACTACTTATCTGCAAAAATATTTAGTCAATACCTCAGGATTCAGCAAACCCGAAGCCACGCAAATCACTACTCTGGCGCTGTTCATTTTCATGTGTTTACAACCTTTAGCCGGCGCTTTGTCGGATAAAGTGGGACGCAAGCCGATTATGATTGCCTTCGGGGTATTGGGTGTCTTGTTCACCTATTTCATATTTGATCGTCTAGGTCAGACTCATGACTACTGGGCAGCATTCTGGCTCAGCTTGGCCGGCCTGGTTATTGTCACCGGTTATACCTCTATTAATGCGGTCGTTAAAGCAGAACTGTTTCCGGCTCATATTCGTGCCTTGGGTGTTGCACTCCCGTATGCACTTGCCAACACCCTGTTTGGCGGGACGGCCGAATTCTTTGCCCTAAGTTTTAAAGAAGCCGGCCATGAATCCTGGTTCTTTATTTATGTCACGATTTTAATCTTTATCTCATTGCTGGTTTATATCTTTATGAAAGACACCAAACACCATTCCGAGATTAAAGAACATTAATCCAAAACCATTCTAAAAAAGCCTTTCCAGAATGAAAGGCTTTTTTATTTGGCTGTACGCTTAAATAAAATAAACAGTGAATACCCAATAAAAGCTCAAAATAAAAATGTTCCCTCAACTCAAGTCGACTGAACTCACCCTTGCCCCGATTTTTATATTCATGTTGCTACGCTCCTAATATGCCGTGTCAGATAAGTGATGATTAATTCAACTTAACCCGGTTGAATCATCCACTTGCAAGCCTGGCAGATGGTCACATTTGGAAAGCTTTTTTATGGGATCAATATGGCTCGAAGATCGTTAAAAAAACAGGCTTATGGCATACTGAATGGAATAATAATGCCGGGAACTTTTGAAGATGAACAAGAGATATAAATTGCTGGGTTTAGGTTTGCTTGCGCTTGGACTGACTGCGTGTCAAAGTACGCCGCGCCAATACAACGGTAATGTCGGCTATCAAATTGAAAGTCAGTCTTCAGACAAAGCAACATTAGCTTATACTTTGGCCATTCGTCAAAACCAGAAAGTCGATGAACAGAAATTACAACGTGCCTGTCAAAAAGTATTAGGTTTAAACAAACAATACAAAATCGATATTTTAAGTATTAATGAAATTGCCAATCCGGAAATACAGACNNACGCTATTTATAGCGTCTTATAGAAACTGACATTACGGAATTCTGACGACTCATCCAAGTCAGGCCATGTGGTCGCACTGCGCTCATCCAGTTTTTCATACTGTGGATGACTGAAGTTTTTCACCCGACTGTCCGCAACCCAGACTTCTGGCGCAAATTTCAGGAATTCGTCCAGGAAAAATCGGTTACATTGGTCATAGAGCACATCTGCGGCTAATAATATATCGACCTGTTCGGCTTTATACAGATCATCCAGATATTCAAGCTCGACATCATTGAGTTCTGCATTGGCGCGACAGGCATCCAGACTGACTTGATCGATATCACAGCAAATCACTCGCTTCGCCCCTGCCATTTTCGCTGCAATCGCCACCACACCCGACCCTGCACCAAAATCAAGAACCACCTTGTCTTTTACGTGATGCGGCTCTGCCAGCAGCCACTGTGCCATTGCCAAACCGGATGCCCAGCAGAAAATCCAGTATGGTGTATCGTTCCAGATCCGACGAATCACTTCATCATCAAGTTTATCAGTTGGAAATACTGGTGGAATCAGCCACAGTGAAATCGGAGTTTCAGGTAATTGCTGCGCCATCAAGTCACAACCGGGGATCACCTCATGTAAGGCTTGAATAATTTGTTCTGGTGCTTTGGCAAATTGGAAAGTACAGCTCATAGAAAAAGCCTTGGCAAAGAATTTTTTCTTGGAATTTATAGAGTCAGTTTGATACGCGACCAAGTCATCCGCAGCTGTCCGAGGCAGATCTCAATTTATTAAAATTGTTTCTGCGACATTTCAGATTAAATGATACAAAATGCCGAGTTCTGCGGGTGACAAATGGTTTAGGTTACTTTTGCCGAAACAAAAGCAACATACTAGCTTCTTACATCGATCGTCACAACGGTAAGACTCCGTCGTGACTTCACTATCTTTTAATTAAAAGATTAACCTAAAGCCTTTTCAGCCGCTTCAACCGTTTGACGAATCAAAGTGGTAATGGTCATAGGGCCTACACCACCTGGAACAGGCGTATATGCAGAAGCAATTTCCTCGATGCCACCCAATTGAATGTCACCTACACCACCGCCATCACGTGGGTGGAAGCCAGCATCCACAACGACTGCACCTGGTTTGATCCAGTCTTTTTGAATCAGTTCAGCTTTACCTACGGCACCGACAATAATGTCTGCTTGCTTAACAAAGCTTGCCAAATCCTGTGTACGTGAATGACAGATGGTCACTGTTGCATTTGCTTCAAGCAGCATCGCAGCCATTGGTTTACCCAAAATTGCAGAACGGCCAACCACAACGGCATGCTTACCTGCGATTTCGATGCTGTTTTCTTTCAAAATGGTCATGATGCCTGCAGGCGTTGCAGAACCATACGCAGCTTCACCCATTGCCATACGGCCGTAACCAAGGCAAGTTACACCATCAACGTCTTTTGCCAGTGAAATGGCATCGAAACATGCACGTTCATCAATTTGCGCAGGTACCGGATGCTGTAAAAGAATACCGTGAACATCTGGGTTCGCGTTTAATTTTTCAATTTCAGCAAGTAGCTGTTCAGTTGTGGTGTCGGCTGGAAGCTCGACTTTTAATGAATCCATACCGACACGGCGGCAAGCGTTTCCTTTCATACGAACATAAGTTGCAGATGCGCCATCGTCACCCACCAAAATAGTCGCAAGGATTGGAGTACGACCTGATTTTGCTTTTAACGCTTCTACGCGAGTCAACAAATCAGCCTCAATTTGCTTTGCCAATGCACGACCATCTAAAACTAATGCCACGGCGCTTCTCCCAAATGTTGATATGAATCAATTTCGCACATTCTACATGAATATTTTAAATATTTTCCGTTATATGCTGCTTTTCTGCACATCTGCATAAATCTACTATTGTTTTTTTTTCAGGGCTTGCTAATATACGCAGCAACAAGAGATGGCGGGGTGGCAGAGTGGTCATGCAGCGGACTGCAACTCCGTGTACGCCGGTTCGATTCCGACCTCCGCCTCCAATCTTGTAAAGCCCGAGTGGTGAAATCGGTAGACACAGGGGATTTAAAATCCCCCGCCCACAAAGCGTGCCAGTTCGAGTCTGGCCTCGGGCACCATTTTAAGACTTTTAAAATGGTGCAGTAAAAGATCCAGCCATAAGCTGGTTTTTTTATGCCTGAATTATTACTATAAAATCAAATCTGTAAAAGAAATAATAAAAATGAAGCCAATAAAAATGCAATTTCTGCTGTATGCCAGCCTGTTTATATTGATGCATACAAGTTTAACTCATGCAGTAGCGGTAATTGAAAAATCCCACACCGCAAAGGTTTATGATTTATTTTCTGGAACCATTCATGAAGATCAGGGACAACTTGTTTTAAATCACTGTACTTTGGGGAAATACTCCTACCCCCTACATTTTAATCATCCTGAAGACGAAAACCAGATTAGAAGCTTGCTGCGACAAGACCCTTACTTTTGGCTCAATCTAAAAGCAAAAGCCTATACTGAAAATCAGAAATTTCATTTGATTGTAGATGAGATAGCAGAAATTCATGTTCAGGCAAGTTGTCATCTAAACGACCTATTGTCTAACCCAGCTAAATTTTAGGTATAGACACTAACAAATAGAGAGTGGCTTACCACTCTCTATTCGATACCAATTCTTCCATCTCAATATCCATATACCCATTCTCTTGCACCACCATCATCATGGCTTCAGCAATATAATCGGCAGCGGTGTCATCCAGTGATGAATCAAGATCTTCAAACTGCGGTTTCATCTTATTAATCAAAACCACAGTTTCAGCAGCAAAATGATAAATATCTACTTCAGATACATCAGGCTTTGCCACCTTTTTTGCAAACTGTTTAATGGCCTGTTTAACTTCAGCCACAAGAATATCTGGATAATATTCATCATCAAACATTGGGAGAAGTAAATCTTCAAACATACAACACTCAAAAAAGACATGCATTAAAGCGAGCCTGTATAACACAAAGCCACTTAATTACCAAACTTCATGACAAAAAAGCGTGGAATTTTATGCCCACTCTTTTTTATTCAGATTTCTTTAGGGTATTAAACCCGATTGATTAGAACTTAACTGCATTATTCTTCACCACTACCCCCTGCACGTAAAAATACTTACAGTCCCCCTCACAATGACAAATGTGACTGGTTAACCAGCTTTTGATAAGTTGTATAATAGATGGCCTGTGTCTGCTAGCTTAAATTTGCTATTTGCCAGCAACAATGAGCTTTTAAAAGCGTTATGTAATACCCCCTTTCAAGAGATGAAACCGTTGCCTCAACACTGAAATGCATTATTTCATCCTGACTGCTACTTGCTATAATCCTGACTAGCCCTAGAAATTAAATTCGGGATGTCGATTTAATCCTCAAATACATAACTGATTTAATCAACCTTTCATCTCATGTAAAGATTCGGTTGTGTTTTCGATTCATTGGATAGCATGACTAGGATTTAAATAAATTTTACCTTATAAAATAAAAACCTAATTTTTATAGGGAAATGTTATGAAAACTATTTTAGTTACATTTCTTGGAATAATATTCACAGCCTGCTCTACAACATCTTCAACCGATAGTCAAAAAAATATGATTTCTGAACCCGAAGTCGTAGCAGCACAACAAGCTTGGTGTAAAGCATTACTTGATATCAGTTCAACTTACGATAAAAGCGGAAAACAGGCAGCCAGTGATCTGGCAAGCAAGGTGATTGATGAAGCATATTTTTATCAGGATGGTCCGGTTTTATTTAAACCCACATTAACCACAAATCCACAAACCTTCAGAACCACAAAAGAAGGCGCTTTGTCTTATTTCGTAGGAGGAGATCCTAATTTTCCGGATGACAAAGGCTTCGCACTTGGTGGCTGGCAAAAATGTGAAATCGCTAATGCAGCCATCAATATAACAGGTGACAGTGCAAGCAGTGTAGGCAAAGTCCACTTCACCAATAAAAATGGCGAAGTGACCACGGTAGATAAAAGCTGAAAATTTGTAAAAGATAATGCAGGCAAATTACGAATAGTAGTGCATCATTCTTCACTTGAGCATAAAGCAAAATAATTGCTGTTGAAGTAAAAAGCCCGATACCGGATTGGGCTTTTTTTCTTCTTTATACCCCTAGATTATGCATTGCATTCCAGACTTTAATTGCATCTGCCATGGCTTTGACATCATGTGCTCGCACCATACATGCACCTTGCTGAATACTCATTAGATGCGCTGCCACCGAGCCAACTGCACGCTGTCCAGCCTCTACCCCTCCTAAAGCTTCCCCAATAAAACGCTTGCGTGATAATGCAGAAAGAATCGGATACCCCATATCATTTAATTTATAAAATTCATTTAACAGCTTTAAATTCTGTTGGGCATTTTTAGCAAAACCAAAGCCCGGATCAATCATGATATTTTCAGGTTGAATGCCCGCATTTAAAGCCTCATTGACACGCAGTTGCAGTTCAGCAATGACCTCTGAGGTTACATCCTCATACTGATCCAAATTATTCATGGTGGTGGGTTCACCACGCATATGCATAATAATCACAGGAATATTCAGTTTTGCTGCTGTTGCCAAAGCATGAGGGCGGGTCAATGCGCGCACATCATTCCAGATATGTGCCCCTGCCTGAACGGCTGCTTTAATTACTTCCGGCTGTGAGGTATCTATGGAAATAATGACATTATGTTTAGCCAGTTCTTCAACCACAGGTACAACGCGGCGTATTTCTTCATCAACTGCCACTACAGAAGCACCGGGGCGGGTGGATTCACCACCTACATCAATTACGCTCGCCCCATCCGCAATCATCTGCAAAGCAAAAGTGATAGCTTGATCTTTCGCATTATGCTTTCCACCATCACTAAAAGAGTCAGGAGTGACATTCAAAATTCCCATCACATGCGGTTTAGACAAATCCAATTTCATTTGACCACATGTCAGCATTCGATTAGGTAATGGCATCAATTGCATCATGTTTCTCCTTCAAGCAATAATCCCATTATTCTAGCAATTCTCTGCTTTTACAGCCTGAATTCTTTTCAGGTACAGTCACTTTATGCATAAAAAAAGAGCCTCAATTGAGACTCTTTTTTCTAACCATCCAACTTAGCTTGCCGGTAATGGCGGAGGTGTTGCCGGACCATCTGTCGGGGTTACATCAATCACCGGATTTTCAGCAACATATACTTTAGGTGGCTGTGGTTCACGACCTTCCATAATGTCACGAATTTGTTCACGATCAATGGTTTCCCATTCCATTAAGGCTTTCACCATTGCATGTGCGATATCTTTGTTATTTTCCAAGATATTGCGAGCAACCTTATACTGTTCATCCAGAATTCGGCGAACTTCTGCATCTACTTGTTGCTGTGTTGCTTCCGAAATGGTACGACTACCTACGTTTCCAAAGAAGCCATTTTGGTTTTCATCTTCATAAACCATTACGCCCATTTTGTCAGACATACCGTACTTGGTCACCATTGCACGTGCCATTTTGGTCGCACGTTCAAAGTCATTTGAAGCACCGGTCGACATTTGGTTAATGAAGACTTCTTCTGCAATACGACCACCAAATAAAATCGAAATTTCATTGAGCATCTTGTCTTTGTAATGGCTGGTCTGGTCATGTTCAGGCAACTGCCAGGTTACACCCAGTGCCCAACCACGCGGCATAATAGTCACTTTATGTACAGGGTCAGTACCCGGCAAGATTTCAGCAACAATAGCATGACCCGCTTCATGATAAGCCGTAGCACGACGCTCTTCTTCACGAATCACCATCGATTTACGCTCAGGCCCCATGTAGATCTTGTCTTTTGCATCTTCAAAGTCATGCATGTCGACCGTATTCTTGTTACGGCGTGCAGCGAATAATGCTGCTTCGTTTACAAGGTTTGCCAATTGCGCACCAGAGAAGCCTGGAGTACCACGGGCAAGAATTTTAACGTCCACCCCTGTATGTGAAGGCAATTTTTTCAAATGTACATTCAGAATCTGTTCACGGCCTTTAATGTCGGGCAGACCCACCATCACCTGACGGTCAAAACGGCCCGGACGAAGCAAGGCTTTATCCAGTACATCGGCACGGTTGGTTGCAGCAATAACGATAATCCCTTCATTGCCTTCAAAACCATCCATTTCTACCAGCATCTGGTTCAAAGTCTGTTCACGTTCATCGTGACCACCACCGGTACCTGAACCACGGTGACGACCGACTGCATCAATTTCATCAATAAAGATGATACAAGGCGCATGACGTTTCGCCTGTTCAAACATGTCACGTACACGTGATGCACCGACACCCACGAACATTTCAACGAAGTCAGAACCGGAAATACTGAAGAACGGAACCTTTGCTTCACCTGCAATCGCTTTAGCAAGCAAGGTTTTACCGGTACCCGGAGGACCCACCATCAACACGCCTTTAGGAATACTTGCACCCAGACGTTTGAATTTCGAAGGATCTTTTAAGAAGTCAACAATTTCAACCACTTCTTGTTTAGCTTCATCACATCCGGCAACATCGGTAAATGTCACTTTAAACTGGTCTTCAGAAAGCATTTTTGCTTTTGATTTACCAAAACTCATTGGACCGCTTTTACCACCTGCTCCACCGCCCATGTTGCGCATAAAGAACATGAATAACAAAATGATCAAAAGTACAGGGAAGCTGGCGATAAGGAGTTGCATCAACAAACCTTGACGTTGTGGTGCAGTCCCTTCTACAACAACATTATGTTTAATGAGGCTTGGCATCAGTTCCGGGTCTTGAACCGCAGGACGAATACTTTCAAACTCTGAACCGTTTGTTTTTTCACCACGAATTCTTTCACCATCAATGGTAACTTGCTTAATTTGACCAGCATTCACCGCTGAAACAAACTCTGAATAATTCATTGCAGTCGGTTGATTGCGGTCACTGATGTTACTGAAAATCAGAATCAGTACACCCAGTATAACCAGCCACAATACGGCATTCTTGAAGAGATCGCTCAAAGCTTTATTCCCATATCAATCTAATTTGATCATGCCCATAAATGGGTGACCTTAATTTAAGCTGAAGATCAGCTTTGCAATATTTTAAAAATGTACAAAATGCACAATTTTTAACGTCTTGGCAAGTAAACTTTATCTAGAAGCCTTCTTACGACCTTGCCCAATTAAAAATACTTCTTTAGAACGGGCACGTGAAGCAGCAGGTTTTGCTGTCTTCAATACATCAAAGCTATCTACAACTTGTTTACGGAATTCGTCAAATCCAGTGCCTTGGAAAACCTTAACTACAAATTGGCCTTTAGGTCCTAAAACCTTGTTGGCAAAATCCAAAGCCAGTTCACACAAGTAGATTTGGCGAGGTTGATCTACAGCCTTATTACCTGATGTATTGGGGGCCATATCCGAAATTACAACGTCTACAGTCCGTCCATTTAAAATATTTAACAATTTTTCAAAAACTTCTTCCTCACGGAAGTCGCCTTGCAAAAAGGTCACATCGGGTAATGCATCCATTGGTAAAATATCGGAGGCAATCAACAAGCCTTTATCGCCAACTAATTTACCGGCAATTTGCGACCAGCTCCCTGGTGCAGCACCCAGGTCAACCACCGTCATACCCGGTTTAATAATTTTGTATTTTTCTTGAATTTCAAGAAGCTTATAAGCAGCACGTGCACGATAACCTTCCTTTTGGGCTTTTTTCACAAAAGGATCATCCAAATGCTCGCGCATCCACTCTCGACTACTTTTTGACAACTTCTGGTTGGTAATGCGGGTCGCCATAACTCTCTAAATAATAAAAAAACTTCTAATATATGATTGTACGTGAAAAATATAGGCCTTGCAGTATACATCTGTATCTAAATCCGATCTTTGCCAGGTTTTTTTCAATAATTGAAATCGATTATTTCAACAGAATATAAAGCGTTTAAACTTGGCATTTGTTATACTAAGCCGTTTTTAAAATTAGGTTATCTTTATGGCGGCTTTATCTATTCAGGAACGTAAACGTTTACGTCAAATCGGACATGCATTAAACCCGGTGGTTATGCTGGGCGATAAAGGTTTGACTGAAGCTGTGGTTGAAGAATTAAACCGCGCTTTAAACGATCACGAATTGATTAAAGTGAAAATCGTGGCCGAAGATCGTGAAGAACGCGCCTCTTTAATCGAAGATCTTTCAGCTCAAACTGGCGCTGAAGTTGTTCAAAAAATTGGTAAAATTGCGCTGATTTATAAAAAAGCGGCAAAACAGAATGCCAAATTATCCAACTTGGTTCGTCACGCTCATTTATCGAACTAAGCAGATTTGATGGCCAGTTACGAACTTAGCGCGTTTGATCGTCGCTTTCAATCGATCTCCCTGGTTGCTGCGATTGAACAGCAAAGTCCATATAACTTGAATATTGGCTTTTGGTTACGCGATCCCAACCAGCTCATGCAATGGCCAGAAATGGTTCAAGAGCACCCTCGTCATGATTTCTTGTGGGAACACACCTGTTTTGAAATTTTTATAGGCGTGCAGGGAGAGGATTTCTATCGTGAAATCAACCTCTCTCCTTCCCAGGCGTGGCAGGTATATCAGTTTGAAGAATATCGCTATCCGGAAGATATGCCACCACAAACAGCTTACGATATTGAGCTGAATCAGCTCAAGCGCACACATTATGGTTTAAATG
>DKLL01000086.1 GCA_002455755.1 Acinetobacter sp. UBA6641 | reverse complement strand
CCCGCAACAACTGCAAGGCCACCTAGGATCATCATAGCAACTGTAACCAGCACGATTGGATCGTGTGGAATTGCATCAGAACCTAACTTACCTAAGAAGCTCATGTCTTATTCCTCTACAGAAGCAGTCGCATGTTCAACATTTACATGAGCTTCAGAAGCAGCAGCTTCGTGACCAGCAGCTGCTGAATGATCAGCACCGTGGTAATTACTCATGTATTTGTTAATCACAGATTCGAACAGTTTAGGTTCTACTGAAGAATAATAAGTCACTGGATGTGGCTTAGTTGGATAAGGCTTTAACGCTTCAGCAGCAGCCTTCTCTTCAGGAGTTTGTGCATTCACAACCATTGCTTCGATTTGGTGCTTAGAACGGTTTCCGTCACGTAAGGTTGCAAATTCAGCTTGGTCTAAAACTGTTTTTTGAACTGCTTGAGGATTTACTGAAGTACCATTACCTGCTTTAACAGCAGCTACCCATTCAGCAAACTGAGTCTCAGTCACAGAGTGAGCACGGAAACGCATTTGCGAGAAGCCATAACCTGAATAGTTAGACGAGAAACCGCGGTAGCCTTCAGCAGGACTGGTTTCATTTGCCAAGAAGTTCAGGTGAGTTTGCATACCCGCCATAGCATAAATCTGACCAGACAATGCAGGGATAAAGAACGAGTTCATTGTGAAGTTAGAAGTTAAACGCAGGCTAACCGGAGTTTTTTCTGGGAAACGAATTTCGTTAACAGTCGCAATGTTTTGTTCTGGATAGATAAAAATCCATTTGAATTGTTCAGCAATAACCTGAACAGTTAAAGGTGCTTTATCTGATTCTAGCGGACGGTATGGGTCATACTTGTGGGAACCCCACCAAGTTAACCAAGCTAAAATACCAATAATAATAACAGGAATACCCCAGACTACAATTTCAATTGCAGTAGAGTGTGCCCATGTAGGTTTATAGTCTGCATCTTTATTCGACGCGCGATATTTCCATCCGAACCATAATGCCATAATCGCTGATGGAATAACCACCAATAGCATTAAGTAAATCGCAGTCAACATGAGGTTTGATTGACCTTCAGCAACTGGACCTTTAGAGTTCAGAAGTACCATATCACCACCACACCCAGTCAAGAGTGCAGTCATCGCAGATAAAGACAATACAGCTAAAATCGTTTGTCTCATTTTACAACCTCGGTGAAGAGTCCCATTCCCTAATTTAATATGGGATAGCGATTAAAGTGTCGCATGATTGGAAATGTTTTATTTTCGCTTAGATATTCTAAACATAGAAAATCCTTCCCAATCATGAGACACCGCTACGTTGTAGGGCATTATGCCTTATATCGAGAAACTAAGCTATATGTAAAGTGGCTTTAAATACCTGTTATAAAAACTGATTTTTTTAGTCGGAATTGAACTTTAATTATATGAATTTTATTTTAATATCAATATTATGGGGAAAAACAGGGATATAAAACAATCCCTGTTGAATTGAGTGGTTACTGTTTGACCACTTTGGTTTTAGCTAATTTATCATGCAGGGTTTGGCGCTTTTCGCCAAGTGCGAAGACATGATCAATAATGGTAATAAATGGCATAAAGAGTAAATTTAAAACAATAAAAATAAAGCTGCGTAAAGTGAAAACACGCATCAGACTGCCTTTTTCACCACTGTCGGCATCTACAATTTTAATTTTAGTCAGCTTTTTGCCGATACTTTGCCCGGATTTTGCTAACATAAATGCTTGAATTCCAAGCATAATGATGATGTAGATACACATCGCTTGCCATGCTTCAGCCGGAATCAGGGTATATAATTGNNAGCCTGAGTTGCACTGTCTGCCGATTGCATTTTTTGCTGGATCTCAGATAATTGGTCAAATTGATCTGGCTTAAGGAAAAAAGAGGGAATTGCTGCAGCGGGTAACCAAAGCAGTAAATCAATAATTTTTGCCAGGATCCGTGTGCTAATTGAAGCGAGTTCGTTATTGGGTACGAATCTTTTTTCAACCTGGATTTTACGAATACCAGAATTTTGTAAAGGCGTTTGCTCAGGAAAAGGTGTAGGAGCTGTATAACCTTCAGGCTGATATACAAGTTTACCTTGGGTTAATTCACCTAAAGCTCTCCATTCGGTCATTCCTTGATGCCAAGCCAAATCTGTAAGCAGCACTTGCTGGCTAGCGAGCATTTGATTTAACTGCTCTAAGGTGTATGGACCAGCTTGTTGATTATTACGAGCCAAGTAAATTTGCATAAATATTAAATCTCAAAACGTAAATTAGGTTTGTAGAGCAAACCCTTAAATTATAGATGAAAAAAAAGACCCAAATGTGGGTCTTTTTTTAACATAGTTTGTTAAGCTTGTTGAGCTTTTTCTTCAGCAAGGAAGAACCAGGTGTCTAAAACCGAGTCTGGATTTAAAGAAACAGATTCAATACCTTGTTCCATCAGCCATTTTGCCAGGTCAGGGTGATCAGAAGGGCCTTGACCACAAATACCTACATATTTGCCAGCTTTACGGCATGCATGAATTGCCATAGAAAGCAGCGCTTTAACCGCTGGATCACGTTNNTAGAGAAACCGTCGAAGTGTTCAAGGAATTGTTCGGCTAACAATGCGTTAGTTGGCAATTCACACATCATGATCACTTTAAGGCCATTTTCACCGCGTTTAAGACCATTTTGGGCCAACAGTTCAATCACACGTTTCGCTTCGGCTACGGTACGTACGAAAGGAATCATGATCTGAATATTGGTTAAGCCCATTTCGTCACGTGCTTTTTTCAATGCACGGCATTCAAGTTCAAAGCAGTCACGGAAGTTGTCAGAAACGTAACGGCTAGCGCCACGGAAACCAAGCATTGGGTTTTCTTCTTCTGGCTCGTACAATTTACCGCCAATCAGGTTCGCATATTCGTTTGACTTGAAGTCAGACATGCGAACAATCACTGGTTTGCCAGCAAAAGCAGCAGCTAGGGTAGAGATACCTTCAACCAGTTTTTCTACATAGAATTCGATTGGTGAAGAGTAACCTGCAGTACGTGCCATTACAGCAGCACGTGTTTCGCGTGGAAGGCTGTCAATATTCAATAATGCCTTAGGATGTACACCAATCATACGGTTGATGATGAATTCTAAACGTGCAAGACCAATACCTTCATTCGGAATTTGAGCGAAATCAAATGCGCGGTCAGGGTTACCTACGTTCATCATGATCTTGAACGGAAGTTTAGGCATAGACTCGATAGAGTTGCGTTGAATTTCGAAATCCAAAGCACCTTCGTAAATGAAACCTGTATCACCTTCAGCACAAGAAACAGTTACTTCTTGACCGTCGACAAGTACTTCAGTGGCATTACCACAACCTACAATTGCAGGTACACCTAATTCACGTGCAATAATTGCCGCGTGACAAGTACGACCACCACGATTAGTGACAATGGCAGCAGCACGTTTCATCACCGGTTCCCAATCCGGGTCAGTCATGTCAGATACAAGTACGTCACCGTCTTGTACTTTGTCCATTTCTTTGATGGAAGAAACGATACGAACCTTACCAGAACCGATACGTTGACCAATTGAACGGCCTTCACACACTACGGTACCTTTCTGTTTAAGCAGGTAACGTTCCATAGTGCCAACATTTTCACGGCTTTTTACAGTTTCAGGACGTGCCTGAACGATGTAGATTTGACCGTCGTCACCATCTTTCGCCCATTCGATGTCCATTGGAGAACCGTAATGGTTTTCAATGATTAACGCTTGCTTGGCAAGTTCTTGGAGTTCGTGATCATTTAACGCAAATTGTTGGCGATCTTGCTTTTCAACATCTACCACAACAACNNTTTAATAATGGTTTAGACAGGTAGAATTCGTCAGGGTTTACTGCGCCTTGAACGACCATTTCACCCAAACCATAAGATGCAGTAATAAACACCACATCACGGAAACCAGATTCGGTGTCCAATGTGAACATTACACCCGCAGCGCCAGTTTCTGAGCGAACCATACGTTGTACGCCAGCAGAAAGAGCAACAACATCATGTGCAAAGTTTTGGTGTACACGGTAAGAGATTGCGCGGTCATTATAAAGTGAAGCAAAAACTTCCTTAATCGCGATAAGAACGTTTTCGATGCCACGGATATTCAAGAAAGTTTCTTGTTGTCCCGCAAAAGAAGCGTCTGGCAAGTCTTCTGCTGTTGCAGATGAACGAACGGCAACCGCGATGTCAGGGTTGCCGTTTGAAAGAGCAGCGAAAGATTCGCGAATTTCCTTTTCAAGTTCTGCTGTAAGCGGAGTTTCGACAATCCATTGACGGATTTTTGCGCCAGTTTCTGCCAGAGCTTTTACGTCATCAACATTAAGCGCTGCAAGCTCGGCGTTGAT
>DKLL01000244.1 GCA_002455755.1 Acinetobacter sp. UBA6641 | reverse complement strand
CGGCCTTGTACCATGTCATTTTCTTTGCCATTTTCAACTGCAACAAACTCAGGAATATGATTGCTGTGATTCAATCCTATGCTGAGTTTCATACTGGCTTTTGAGTCATGAACTGTGGCCCATCCACATAAGGAAAGCGAGAGGTCGATGTGACTGGCATCAAGGGAATATAGAGGATTCTTAAAGCGAAATTTATGAGCGACTTTTGAGCCGTCATAGTATTGAAGCAACTTGTAAAACAGCTTTTCATACAAGGCAGCAGGCTGTTGCTCGTTGATTCGTGCCAGCGTGCTTCGCGGAATAGATTTTGCTCCGAGATGATTAAGCTTCTCCTGTTGGCACTCCAGATTAGATTGAATATCCCGCAAGCTTTGCCGGCAAGAGAGTTGAGACATCAATATGGCAACAAACTGATTCCATCGGGAAGCCGATCTAAATTTCTGTCCAACATGGTATTTTTTCACAAGGTGTTCAAAATCCTGTCGCACGACAGGTTTAATCAGCTGATGAAATACGGTATTCTGATGTGACAAAACCTGAGTCCTGGTCGTTAAAGTGTTTGTTCGCACTTATATTTTAACTATTCGGACTCAGGTTTTTTTATTTAAAGCAAACTATGGGACAGCAGTGCCATTGATGGTGCTTTTTTTGTTTAAATTATTCTAGATGCGTTAATCACGGTTTAAGATTAGCAAGCAGCCAAAACTGATAAAAATTCCGCCGGTAATGCCATCAATTTTCTTGCTGAATTTTTGATAATAATGATTAATTTTTGCTGTAGAAAAAACCAGAGCAACAGCAGAAAACCACATCAGACTTTCGATAAAAACCAGCGCGAGCAAGGAACTTTGCTCGAAAATACTGACATTTGTACTAATGGCAATGGAGAAGACACTGCTGAAATAGACGAGCGCTTTGGGGTTAGCCATGTTGGTCAGAAAGCCCTGAACTAACAGTGTGCTACGAGATTTTTTCGGCAAATTTTCATTCTGGCTTTCCGTGATCGGCGCAGAATGTTTATTGAAAGCGGATTTCAGCAATTGTATCCCTAAATAAAGCAGGTATAGGCCACCTAAAATCATCAGTACCTGCTGCAGCCAAGCAATTTTCTGAAATAAAAAATGTAGCCCGCTGATTGCACAAATAGACCAGACCAAAATACTCAGCGAGATTCCTAATGCAGCACATAAAGCATGCGTACGTGATTGGCGGATTGCGCTTTGCGTGACGAAGAAAAAATCTGGCCCCGGACTGATCAAGGCAAAGAAGTGAATTACAGCGATACTGATTAAAGGTGTCATCATCAGAGACTTATATAAATGAATGACACCCTTATAAATGAATTAAATCATAAATTAAAGTCTATTTACCCATCACTTGCTTCATATAATTTCGCAAAATTCCTGTAGCAACGGTTTCCAAGGGCAGGGCATATTTTTCATTGTCAGCACGTAAAGCAGGGATATTAATTTCAGCTTTACGCAGTTCACAGGTGTGGCCAATGAGCCATTTTTCCAGACTATCTGCTGCAACTTCAATATGAAATTGCAATGCCAGTATATTTTTGCCTACTGAAAAAGCCTGATTCGGATAAATCTCTGAACTGGCCAATAATTCAGCCTGTTTCGGTAAATCAAAAGTATCGCCATGCCAGTGTAATACTGGAGTATCAAATAAGGGGGCAAGCGGGTTATTTTCAGCATTTGAAAGACTGAGTTTGCTCCAGCCAATCTCCTTTTGATGTCCTGCATAAACTTTGGCACCCAAGGCATGTGCAATCAGTTGAGCACCTAAACAGATACCCAGCGTAGGTAAATTTTCCTCTAAACGTACTTTGAGTAAGTCTGTTTCTTGTCGTAAGAATGGATAGTCTTCTGTTTCATAAACCCCAATCGGGCCACCTAAAATAATAGTTAACCCTTTGTGCTGCATAGCCTTGGTTAAATCATCAGTACCGGCTTCAAAATAACGCACCCGAAAGCCAAGTTGATAAAATACATCTTCTAGTGCACCCAAGTCTTCAAAAGCAAGATGTTGAATGGCATAAATGGTGTCTGGAAAATCTGGAGATAAAATCGTCATGTTATTTTTTAAGATATCTGGAATAAGAGCAATTTAGCTGGAATATCATGAAAAATGAAGGTTTCTATGTTGCTTCTTTGCTATTTAAAACAAAAAAGCGAATCGAAGTTCGCTTTTTTATGATCAATACTTGTTTCAGGTTTAGAAGAAACCTGCGGGTTTGGTTGAATAGCTTACCAGCAGGTTTTTGGTTTGTTGATAATGGTCCAGCATCATCTTGTGGTTTTCACGTCCGATACCAGATTTTTTATAACCACCGAAAGCGGCATGCGCAGGGTAGATGTGATAACAGTTGGTCCATACACGGCCAGCCTGAATGGCACGACCAGCACGGTAAGAAGTATGGGCGGAACGTGACCAGACCCCTGCACCCAGACCATAAACAGTGTCGTTGGCAATTTTGATGGCATCATCAAAGTCTTTAAAGGTGGTAACAGCAAGTACCGGTCCAAAAATTTCTTCCTGGAAAGTTCTCATGTCATTGGTGCCTTTGAAAATGGTTGGCTCAATGTAGAAACCTTGACCCACTTCACGGCGTTCACCGCCACCCGTCAATATTTCAGCACCTTCTGCACGACCTGTTGCAATACAGCCCAAGATTTTATCTTGCTGCTCTTGTGATGCCTGAGCGCCAATCATGGTATCGGTATCTAGAGGATGACCGGTTTTAATTCGTTTTACCCGTTCGATTGCAAGTTCCAGGAATTGGTCAGCAATGCTTTCCTGAATCAAGGCACGTGAAGGGCAAGTACAAATTTCCCCTTGATTCAAGGCAAACATGGTAAAGCCTTCTAGCGCTTTTTCTAAATAGTCATCTTGCTGAGCCATGACATCTTCAAAGAAAAGGTTTGGTGACTTACCGCCCAGTTCAAGCGTAACCGGAATAATGTTTTCGGTGGCATATTGCATGATTTGCTGACCGACTGAAGTCGAACCGGTAAAGGCAATTTTGGCAATACGTGGATTGGTTGCCAGCGGGCGACCCACTTCAATTCCGTAACCATTGACAATATTTAATACACCTTCAGGAATCAGGTCCTGAATCAGTTCAACCAGCACCAGAATGCTGACCGGAGTTTGTTCAGCCGGTTTAAGCACAATACAGTTACCCGCAGCCAGTGCCGGTGCTAGCTTCCAGGTTGCCATTAAAATAGGGAAGTTCCAGGGAATAATTTGTCCGACTACCCCTAAAGGTTCATGAAAATGGTAGGCGATGGTGTCTTCATCAATTTCTGAAATGCCGCCTTCCTGGGCGCGGATACAGCCAGCAAAGTAGCGGAAATGGTCAATCGCCAAAGGAATGTCTGCCGCCAGCGTCTCGCGGATCGGTTTGCCGTTATCCCAGGTTTCAGCCACNNCTTTACCGTCGACAGGAGAAATATTGTCAAAGTATTCACCCTTTACCGGGGCGACCCATTGACCGCCAATAAAGTTTTCATATTGGGCTTTAAACTGAACTTTTGAACCATCTTGATTAGGATCGGCATAACGCATATGAATTTTCCTTTGCTTATTTTAGTGTTTTAAACCGCATCTACAGCTTTGGTATAAGGTACTTTTGCACATTATTTGATTAGCATACATGGAATAAGGTTGGAGAAAGGTTGGAGACAAGAAGGTTTACAATGTTTCCAAACAGTCTTAAAAATAACGATTACAGTGGATGTAAGTCATGAATTGTTGCGAGAATAAGGAATGATGAATAAGCAAAGTTTGATGAAAAAAAGACATAAAATTGAGCAGTTTAGACAAAGTAGCGGTCTTTCTCCCTTACATGCGGAACAATTGGAGCAAAGTATTGTCAGTTCTTGGCAACGTTCAACTTCTGCTGAAATTCCCAAAGATCGTGCAGCGGCACCCTTGGTTCATTTACAAAAAGAAACCTATCCCAGTGCTTTGGAACATGCTTTGCAGCATTGTGCACAAGACTTAAAACATATTGCAGAGCAATCTTCCATGGTGCTGGCGGTTGGAGATATTGGCAGTACCATTATCTGGACAGCGTCGAGTCCACAAATGCAAAGCGCGGCAGAGAGTGTACATTTTATTGAGGGC
Source organism: Acinetobacter sp. UBA6641 (assembly GCA_002455755.1). Lineage (GTDB taxonomy): Bacteria > Pseudomonadota > Gammaproteobacteria > Pseudomonadales > Moraxellaceae > Acinetobacter. Next base: position 9,010 of record DKLL01000244.1, on the reverse strand, counting down.
GGGCAGTGGCGCGAGGAACTGGTCGGAACCAATGCTCTGGCTTTATCGTTAAAAACCCAACAATCCAGTTGTGTGTTTTCCAATGAACATTATATGTCTTCTATTCATGACTGGGTCTGCTATGCCGCACCGATTATTGATCCTTATTCGAAACAGATTTTAGGGGTCATTGACCTGTCTACTACATGGCAAAAGCATAACAGTTTGGGAGTGCTTGCCGCTGAACGCTGTGCCTCGATTATTCAATCGGCATTACTGGAATATCAAAAGCAGCGCCTGTTTATCCGGGCTTTTTCGNNTAGGCGGTATGCTCGGTTCCAGACCTTACCGCTTACTGGCGCACGTTGAAGCTGATTTTTTACTCACCGAACAATCTTTAGATGCCGGATATATCGATTCAGCCTTAAAGCTGTGTACTGGTGTTTTTCTGGCAAAAACGGAAAGTCCTTTTTTATGTGGCTGGCGAGATTGTCTGGAATCACGTTTAAGTCATGCCATTTTTAAAGCCAATGAAACCGATGTTTTGCTTAAACACGTGGCACATTTTCCAGAAGCGATTGATGCAGTGGAGCGTTTAATTGAACTGATGCCAAAAACTCACCCCGTGCATCAAACCTTGCTGAAATATAAAGACCATGAATACTGATATTGTATGCTTGTCTTTATAAGCCTTTCTGCTTTAACCATTCAAACAGCTGTTGATAGACAGTTTCGCGCACCGATTTTTCCGACAGCACCAAATCATGTAAGCCATTTTTTATTTCGCGAATGGTGACATCGCCTTTGATTTTTCTGGCATATTTGTCTATATGTTTAACATCCAGAATCACATCGCTGGTTTGTGCATATTTATGCCATTTTTTCGGATTTTTGGTTTGATGGGAATGCATCACTAAAGCAGGAATGTTTAAGCTCACGCCTTGATGAATTTCCTTTTGTGCTTCATAAATGGCCCGGACAAAACTCAGGCGAACCATAGGGTAAGTCGTTTGTTTCCATTCCAGATTAAAATCCCATTCTCCCTTTAAGCTGTGGTGCAAACTGGTTACATACCACTTATTCAGTTCGCTGGGAAATTTTAAATCCGGGCAGATTTTGCCGACGCGACTTAAATTTGGCAGGCCCAGTTTTTTCTTGATCGGGTTCATATTGAAGTCATAAAAGGGACTATTCACCCAAAGTGCTTTAATTAAAGGATGATCGGGATGATGGGCGGCATAAAGTGTTGTGGTGAGGCCACCTGTCGAATGTCCACAGAGCAGAACCGTATCATGACCTTCTGCACCAATAATGTCTAAGGCTTGAGTAATTTCTGCATCATATTCAGCAATTTCACGTACGTTNNGCACGTTATAAAATTTTTGATGCGGCAGATGTGAGCGGCCATACTTACGTAAATCCAGCGCATAAAAGTCAAAACCATGCTGATTAAACCGTTCTGCCATCTCGGTCTGGAAAAAATAGTCGATAAAACCATGAATATATAACACGGCTTTATGCGTGGGTTGTGCTGCTTTTTTACGGATCAAGGTTGCAGTGACTTGTCCTTCATAATCATCCGGAAAATCCAGGGTAGCCTGTTCATAGCCTGGGCCTAATAAATCGAGTTGATAAAGCGGTTCGATCGTCTGATTGGTCATTTTAATACTCAATTTTTTAATTTTATGGGTTAGCTAAAAATACGGTTTACATCCTTAGCGATTAAATAGAAAGCTGAAAAAACATTGACTCAGATAAAACCGGTAAGGATGATAAGTGCTTTTATAAATACTGTTTTACCAGTTCATAAGACCGGTCATACAGTTCCTGAGCCAGTCGCATGTTTCTGGATTTTGCAGATGAAATGGCGGGTGTTTGCACACTGGCATATTTTCCATTCTTTTTCGCCCACGATGGATCCAAAGCCATTTTTTTAATGAGATCGGCCGGTTTGCTGGGTGGAATCAGAGCCAGTGATACCAATTTGTACTGAAATTTGGGTAACTGGCGATACAGTTCTGAATCGACCACACCGGGGTGCAGGGCATTACTGGTGACAGTGGTCCCTTTTAGTTGTTTGGCTAGCTGATTACTGAATAAAAGGTTCTGTAATTTACTGCTGCCATAACTGCTAAAAGTGCGATAATGCGGATTGTTTTTTGCCTGAAATTTTTCTGGCTGAATGCTGCCTACCCAGTGTGCAATGGAAGATAGATGAATAATTCGGCCTTGTTTGGATTTTTTTAACAGAGGTAACAATTTTAAGGTCCATAAATAATGACCTAAATAATTCACACCAAAATGTTTTTCAAAGCCATCTGCGGTAGAGTCGAGTTGGTTTGAAATTAATCCGGCATTATTGATTAATACATCAATATGAGGATATTTGGACAGGATTTCATTTGCCGATTGCTGGACTTTTTCCAGGCTGTTCAAATCCAGCTCAATCAGGTCAACCTGACCTTTCCCCAGTTGTTGCAGTTGCTGTTTTGCCTGTTGTGCTTTGACCAGATTTCTACAGGCAAGAATCAGATGATGACCTTCGCTTACAAGTTGTTCCGCGGTTTTTAGACCAATGCCTGCATTTGCACCGGTAATCAGGATAGTTTTCATTGTTTTATTTAGTATTTTCCGTAGAGATTATCTTCTTTATAAACTGAATCAGGGGAAGGTGGAAATAGCAATTACATATTTTTAAAATAAAAAAAGGAATATCACGGGGGCGTGATATTCCAAAAGTAGTAAGGTAAAAGTGGGAGTGTGGAAAGTTTTGTTAAATAGCCGCTTTAAAAATATCGACGACTTGAGCATTTGTCTTTAACGCTGCTTTAAAGATATTCACCACTTGATCATGTGTTGCCTTGCGTGGATTGGTTAACATACAGGCATCTTTTTGTGCATTTTCAGACATCACATGAAGATCTTGCTCTTTCACACCAAGTTCCGACAAACTTGAAGGAATACCAATTGATGCCGATAATTCACGAATTGCATCAATAGCTGCATAAGCTGCTTCGGTTACAGTCAGCCCGGCAGTATTTATACCCATTAACTGTGCAATTCTGGCATAACGGTCAGGGCAGGCAATCAGGTTAAACTCACAGACGTGCGGCAAGAGTATTGCATTACATACGCCGTGTGGCAGGTTATAGAAGCCGCCGAGTTGATGTGCCATGGCATGTACATAACCCAGCGAAGCATTGTTGAATGCCATACCGGCAAGATATTGTGCATAGCTCATGGCATCACGGGCTTCCAGATTTTCCCCATTCGCTACAGCAGGGCTGAGCCATTCACTAATCATGCTAATGGCTTTTTCTGCACAGGCATCGGTAATAGGATTGGCAGCTGTCGATACATAAGCTTCAACAGCATGGGTCAAAGCATCCATGCCTGTTGCCGCAGTTAAACTGGCCGGTTTGGCAACCATCAGTTTAGGATCATCAATAGCAATCAGTGGCGTACAGCGCCAGTCAACAATGGCCATTTTTACATGGGTTTCGGTATTGGTAATAATACAGAAGCGGGTCATTTCTGAGGCCGTACCTGCCGTAGTATTCACTGCAATCAGGGGTGTCATCGGGACTGTGCTTTTATCAATCCCTTCGTAGTCACGAATATGACCACCACCCGCTGTGACCAAACCAATCCCTTTGGCACAGTCATGTGATGAGCCACCGCCTAAAGAGACAATAAAATCACACGCATTGTCATTGTAGGCTTGTACGCCGTTATGGACGTTGATATCGGTTGGATTCGGTTCTGCACCCGGAAAAATATGACTGTCTACGCCCGCATCTTTTAAGTAAGCGGCAATCGTATCTGCCACACCGAATTTAAAAAGACCTGCATCAGTCACAATCAGTGCTTTTTGAGCACCTAAATTTTGTGCTTTTACGCCAATTTCTTTGGCACAGCCTGGACCAAAAAGAGAGACACAGGGAATATAAAAACCGTTTGTTTGATCTGCAATATTTTTAAAAGCCATGGTGCGATTCCTTCTACCATTGGTATGTTGTTATCGGTGACCCTCACCGTCATTTGAGTATCAAAGGAACCAGAAAAAAATCCCACCTACCAAATACCTACCATTTAAATTCTTATTTTTTTAAATTTTTTTCCTGCCGGGATTGTGCAAATTTAAATGCAAAATTAAAATAGATGAAGGGGTTGGAATCACGCTGAATGAGTGATACAACTTTTAAAATGAAAGATAATATAAAAAAACTATTTTTTTTAGCGATAAAAAAGAGTTAACAACAAATTTGAAAGCGCTATTGATAAGTTTTTTGCTGTTTTGAATTGATTATCTTTCATAAAAAAAATATTTTTTTATATGATTATTATATTAAATTTTAGGGGGTGAGTATGGAAGCTGCACAAAAGAAAGATGTCACCTTATTGCATGCCATCCATAAAATTTTACTGCAGGAATGGGATCCCTTAGGCATTCGTTGTAATCCGTCGATGCGGGATGAATATGAGGATTATTTACCTAAAATTTTTAATATGCTGAATGAAGATGCCAGCGAGTCTGAAATTTTTGATTATCTATGGCGCATTGAGCATAAGGTCATGGAACAAAAGGGTAATAAACAACATACTTTAAGAATAGCGAGTTTGCTTAAGGCACTGTCGGTTTAAAGCTCAAAGCAATGAGACAATTGAGTAGCCCATAGCAAAAGGGTGATCAACTTCAGCAACAGCAGGCGTAAATACAACGAATAGTGTGTAATAAAAACCGGTGTCTGGCACCGGTTTTTATCTTTCAGTTTAGAATTTCTTTTCTACACTGAGGAGTACACTTGGAATGGCCTGATTCACCCGTGATTCATACAGGCTGCCATCAGATTGACTATTTAAACGCTCTTTATAATCTGTACTCAAGATATTGCGTGCACTCAGGGTCNTTGCCCAGCCATCGTCAAAGCGTTTGGTCACACTTATATCCATATTCACCCGTTCATTGCTGGTCCGGTCATAAGGCTGGTTATCCAGGGCACGGGTAAATTCAGGAACATAGTTCAGATTGACACTGCTGGAAAGACGCCAAGGCTGATAATTATAAGATAAACCGGCACTTGCGGTATAAGGCGCGACATCACTGGCTAAACGTTGTTGCTGGTTTTCATCTTCAATTTTTGCCCGCACCGTAGACAGTTGCCCATTCAACATGAATGAATGACCGTTTTCCGTTTGCTTTAACGCATAACGACCGGCAATTTCAACTCCATAGGTAGTGGCATTGTCCTGGTTTTGTGGGCGTTCCACAAAACGTGTACCTTCCTGGCGAATCACTTTTTCGATGTAATCCTCAATCTCGCGTTGGTACGCCGTGATGTTGATGCCGCCTGCCGGGGTGTTGTAACCCAGGGTCGATTCAAAGGCAGTGATTTTTTCAGGACGTAAATTCGGATTGCCGCCACGGTCAGGGTTGTTCAGGCTACCGGAATCGCTGTCGGTAGAAACGGAAACCGTAGGTAACAGCTGGTCGGTTTTTGGACTACGGAACGCCTGGCTGATATTGGTTTGCAATGACCAGTGATCATCAAAATCAAAACGATGTGCCAGAACAGGACTGAAGTGACGGTCACTATAATCCACCAGTCCGGAACGATTGATCCATTCCTGACGTGCCCCCAAAGTCACGGTTTGCCGGTCTGTAAACTTCCAGCTACCTTCGGTATATAAGGCATAACGCTGTTCATCCAGTGTATCGCTAATATTGCTTTCAAGCTCACTGGAACGCATATCGATACCAAACTTCAGCTGCTTGCGTTCATCAAGCTTACGTACACCATCATAAGCTATACCATATTCATTGACGGTTTCATCGGTGTAGCTGCTAAAGGCAGGGGAACGTGTTGTTTCAGTTTCATTTTGCTGTTCGACAGAAAGACGAATCTTGTCGGAATTGCCTTTATCCTTGCGTTCATAACGGGTATTTAAACGGATGCTGTCATTCTTGTCGTTTTGAGTCTGCTCACCACGGATGCCATCACTTTCATTATTGCGATAGAATAGTTCCGCAACCAGTTTTTGCTGGTCATCCAGTTCGTATTCAACACGCGGTGCCAGCATTTGCGACTTGCGTTCAGTAATACGCTTTTGTTCGCGGGTTTCACTGCTGGTTTGGGTCTGTGTGATTGAAGTGGTGTCATTCCACATCTGGTTGGCAGACATGCTGTATAGCCAGGCATTATCACGACCATCGGCCTGAACACTGATATTTTTACGTTGTTCTTCTTTTTGATCCGATTTTGCCAAACCATATCCGGCACGGACGGTTCCGCTGATGCGGGTATGATCCAGAGGTTCTTTCAGAATAATATTGATGACTGCCGAAGATGCCACAGAGGCCTGAGCGACACTTGGCTGTTTGGTAATTTCAATCCGTTCAATCATGTCCGGGGTAATGCTGTCAACGACAGACATGCCACCACGTGGACCACCTTGTACCGGTTCACCATTGACTAAGAATACCGGTGCACCGCCACCACGAAAACGCATAGCTGAAGCACCGCCACCCCCACGTGGACCTTGTCCAGGTGCAGGCATCTGAAAACCGGCGGCACGACGTAAAGCATCATTCACCGACTGATCCCCAAATTGCAGCATTTCTTCGCGAGTCACAATGGTTTTCGCAACCGCACTGATATCCGGGTCTTTGAACTGGGTAGGTGCTGCTTCAAAATTTAAAGTGGCCAGTATTTGGACCGCATCTGTTTGGGGCGCAGCGCTGTCTGTTGTCGCTGTATGTGTAATGGTATCAGCAGCCCAAGTAGGAGAAATAATGGCGAGCAATGCACAGCTTAATGCACTTAATTGCCAACGCGGTTGTATGCGTTTCATTATTTGATGTTCCGAATGTAATTTTAGGTAAGATAACGTAAAAATGTGGAGAAAATTTGTGGAAAACCGCAGAACAAAAATTAAAAAATAAAAATGAATTGAATCAATAAATATACTCAAATGAATGATTTAGCCGAAATATATCAATCTGGGTGCTCAGCTTGACTGTAGGATTGGGAAGATTACTCAATATTAAAAGCTAAAGCGATAAAATACAGTTTTGACTAATTTTTTCAATCTTTGTTTCATTGATGCCGGTTTGATCCCATTTGAGCATTTGCTGAATCAGCCATTGAAAGTCTTCTGTTTTAGGCAGTGATGAGTCATCCACAAAATTTCGGATAATATTCTGAATAGAATGAAATTTTTGTACATGAATGCTGTCTGAACATTGAAACTGGATAATGTTGAAATCTATCAGCATTTGCCACACTTGCGTGTAATCCGCTAAACCTTTCAGTTCCAGCTGCGCTTTTTGAATCGCCTGAGTTAAGGCATGGTGTGTATTGGGATGTTGGATTGCCCAATCGGCCGTTACTGCCAGAACTTTATCTGCAACCTTGGGAATAATCTCCTGACTGCTGGCCACAATCTGACTGATCCCCAACAGTTCACCCTGAGTATTCCAGGGTTCTCCGACACAAAAACCGTCAATCCCATGATTGCCCAAAGCTTCAACCATATAAGGAGGCGGCAGTATCGCAAGTTTCATGTGCTTTGCAACATCATGATCCGCGAGTGCGAGCCATTCTCTTAAACAATAATGGTGAATCGACTGTTTAAACACATGCGCCAGCTGAATGTTTTTTTTCTGTTGAATCGCAGTGACTAATTTTTGTGCCGCCTGTTGTGCGTTATCTTGCGCTGAAATTTGCAGTTCAAAGCACAGTTTTTGACTCAGACTGATAAAGGCGCGGTTATAACTTAATACCAAAGCAGTCTGAAGTGGAATGCCGAGCTGGTCTTCACCTAGCGCTGCAGCAGGAAGCATGGCAGACAGGCAATGTGCTGCATCTAAAAAGCCAAAAGCCAAGCGGTCTCTTAAACTGGCCCATGAGGCTTCCTTGACTAAAGTGATCTCCAGACCAAGTTCATCGAAGAAACCGCGCTGTTTGGCCCAAAGGATGGCCACACAGTCAAGCAGGGGAATGTAGCCGATCTGGATTTGGGTTTTTTCTAATACTGTCATGGCCTACTCCTTGAATTGGTTTTGTAAAAGTTGTTGGGCATCTAATAAACGCCGTGCCATTTCTCCAATGGTCATGCGGTGGCTCATGGCATTTTTGCGTAATAATTGAAATGCCTGATCTTCGGACAGGGAATGCAATTGCATCATGAGCACTTTGGCTTTCTCTACGACCTTACGGTCAGCCAGTTTGTTTTTGGTATCTACCAGATCATCCAGCAATTTTTTATGTTTTTTAAACTGGGCAATCGAAATTTCTAAAATGCTTTGCAGTTTGGCCGGATCAATACCATCGACAATATAAGCGGTAACTCCGGCATCAATGGCACTTCTAATGGTGTCTTTATCAGTGTTTTTAGTAAACAGCACGGTGGGTAAATCGAAATGGCTAACACAGCTTTCAATAATGTCACGATGGGGGTGATCCATGTCCAGCAAAATAATATCTGCATGCAATTGTTCTAACCGGAACAGACTTAAATGATCGATCGTCAGGCAGGCCACGACCTCGAAATGATGCTCGATCAGGGAAGTTTTTATAAAGTTGGCACGTTCTTGATCGTCGTCAATCAGTGCAATTTTCAGTTTTGGCATATTGAGCTAAATACCATCAAGCAAAGCCAGAAAAATTTCTATCTTAGTAAAAGCAATTTAAATGCCAAAATCATTAAAATATTATTTTTTTATAAAAATCAGTCATAAATATTGAACGCCATATAAATGTGCACTGTCTTGATGCAAAAATGCGCTACAAGGAAGCACAATCAGGCTGGCTGGAAATAGTCAGTGGCGTGTTCAGCACAACAAAGCAAGAACTGAATTTGCTCAAAAAACAGCAAAATATAAATAAAATTTAATAACAAATAATAACTTATAAAAAAATATTTATTGTTGGCACAGTCATTGCTTCATTCCTGCTGAGTCAAAGACGACTCTATAAAAATTTGTAAGGCGGCCAACGACGTCCGTTCTGATCGAATCTGGTGTGCAGCT
>DKLL01000106.1 GCA_002455755.1 Acinetobacter sp. UBA6641 | reverse complement strand
GGATATGTTTGAGGAAATGAAAACTGCTTCCTTGTTAGCCAAATTTTCCAATTTAGATGCCGCAGCCCTAGATTCATGGTCAGTCTGTCAAATGGCAACGCTGACAGGTGCAAAAGCACTGGGCATGCAGCATCAGATTGGATCGCTTGAAGCGGGTAAACTGGCCGACATCATTGCCGTTGATATTGCGACCCCTCGAATGACCCCCTTGATTGATCAAGGACGCTTATTTAACTTGCATAGCAATCTGGTTCATGCAGTACAAGGTCAAGATGTGCATATGACTATGGTCAATGGGCAAGTAGTGGTGGAAAACCGTAAACTGGTTCATGCAGATATGCAGGCTTTGATAGATCAGGTCAATCAGGCAGCACCGGCTTTGTTCAAGCGCCGTGACCGATGGCTGTCTGAGCAGGGAACGGCGGTCAATGAGTTACAACGCCTATAAAGGATATAAAAAATCTAGACCTAACTTTAAACAGGCTTATCTATGTTCCAGTATGGATAAAAAAGCTTCGATAAAGTTAGGCTGTCTTTTATGATGAATTTGACCCACCTTAATCACTTCATAAGTCAAACCATCCGCTTGAAGATTGTTACTTTCCGTTTTTAACTTTTGCAATGTTAACTGCAAGCCCTTTAACCATTCTTCAAGTGCCTTGATCGGGATATCATTTTTAAGGTCTCCACCTTGCATGGCGGTTTTAAAATGGCTTAAGGTCGTACTGTCTTTAAAACATGCTTCGACATGATGTTCAGTACTTTCAAATAGATCATGCTTCACCACAAATAAAAATTTTCCAATCGCAGGTTTGAGAGCACTGAGATAAATATTTTTATTATTGAGCGTATATCTTTTATTTTTGGCATTAATAAATTCTGAATTCCAACCCTGAGATTCTAAAAAATGATCCATTTCAGCGAAGATCAGGTCAGTCACTTGTTCTTCAATTCGATCTGCGAGTTCTTTCAGTTCATGGCTGGTGACGATCAAATTATTTTCCAATTTGGATCGCTGAGAATTTTCATTATCATGTAGTTTTGATTGGGCTAATAGGGCTTGAAAGCGTTGTTCAGGAGTCATGATGGTACTCACTTTAAAATATAAAGCCTTAATATTTTAAATGAGGCTGTGCACAGACAATTTCAAGAAAACATAAGAGGGTCTACTGTAAAATCTTTGATGACTTGAATAAATCCTCCCAATAGATCGTTCTATTATCATTATTAAAAATTCAGGATAATATCTCGCAAAAAGAAAATTTAAACCGAGGTGATATTCCAAAAAAATCTAATACCTGAGCAGGCAATCATCCTATGGACGGGCATTGATATAAAACGAGACATGGAGTGGAAAATGCATTTGCGTGACTTGAGTATTTCGTATGAATTAAACATGTAAGAGTAATTACAAGGTGTTATGACAAGCTAAAGCAAGGCTATAAAGGCTCTGTTACTTTAGCTTGGATTTTTATTTAGCTATCCTTATGCAATGTTAATCGCCTGATTATCATGACAAAAACGATTGCAGAAGACGATTGAATTGTTCTGGTTGCTCCACGTTTGAAATATGCGAGGCATTAATTTCAGACATTTGACTGTCTGGAATATGTTCAACCATAAATTGGCCATCAACCACAGTAGTGACCGGATCTTGTTGACCTGCTATCACCAGTACCGGCACGACAATGTCTTTAAGCTGCTCGCGTAAATCCGCTTTAGCCAAAGCTTCACAACAGCTTGCATAACCTTCGGTGCTGCCAGCTTCCAAGTCGTTTTGAAGATTTTCAACTACTGTTGGGTTGCTTTGGATAAAGGGTTCGGTAAACCAGCGTGATGCTGCGGTAGACGCAATAGGTTGCAGACCCTGTTCACGTACCAGTGCGGCACGCTCATTCCAGGCCTGTTCCTGACCAATTTTGGCTGCTGTATTGCAGACGATCACATGACTAAAACGTTCAGGTTTGTTAATCGCTAACCATTGACCGGTCAAACCACCCATGGAGATACCACAGAATGTAGCTTTCTGGATGTTTAAATGATCAAGCAGATTGACCACATCTTGACCCAGTTGCTGCAAAGTATAAGGGCCTTGTGGGGCAGATGAGCCACCATGACCACGGGTGTCATAGCAGATGACAAAATAGTCTTGCTGGAAAAACTCAATTTGTGGCTGCCACATGCTGAATTTGGTACCCAGTGAGTTAGAAAAAACCAGAGCCGGATTCTTTGCATCACCAAAGGTCTGGTAATTGATCTGGGCATNNTTGACCACGGGTGTCATAACAAATCACAAAATAATCATCTATGAAGTGAGTAAATTGTTTTTGCCACATCCCATAGTTGGTTCCAAGTGAATTAGAAAAAATCAAGGCTGGGTTGGCTGCATTACCAAAAGTCTGGTAATTGATCTGGGCATCGTTGGATGTAAATGTTGGCATTGAAATCCCTCCCGACCTCCCTTTCTAGCATTTGATTCAAAGCCGTACTTTGAATCTACATTCAGGGAGAAGGTTTATCTTTTTAATAGGTTGTTAGACGCGTTCAATAATCAAGGCGATGCCCTGGCCGACACCAATACACATTGAACACAGCGCGTATTGACCACCGGTTTGTTCCAGCTGGTTCAGTGCAGTCGTCACCAGACGCGCGCCCGATGCACCCAGTGGATGACCCAGAGCAATCGCACCGCCGTTTGGATTGACTTTCCCTGAACCGTCTTCAATTCCCAGGTCACGGGTACAGGCTAGCGCCTGAGCGGCAAAGGCTTCATTCAGCTCGATCACATCCATCTGCTCCAAAGTCAGACCGGTTTGTGCCAACAGCTTTTTGATGGCAGGTGCAGGACCAAAGCCCATGATGCGCGGTTCAACGCCCACCACGGTTGAGCCTATAATCTTGGCACGCGGTTTCAAGCCGTGTTTAGCAACTGCTTCGTCAGAGGCAATCAACAGTGCAGCCGCACCATCGTTAATCCCGGATGCATTACCTGCCGTGACCGTTCCGTCTGCTTTCACTACCGGTTTCAGTTTTGCCAAGGCTTCTGCTGTGGTCGCACGTGGATGTTCATCGCTATCAACGACAACGGGCTCGCCTTTACGCTGCGGAATCAGTACCGGTACGATTTCATTGGCAAAGAAACCCCGGGCCTGTGCAGCCGCTGTACGTTGCTGGCTGGTCAGGGCAAACTGGTCCTGATCGGCACGGTTAATATTGAACTGTTCCGCCACATTTTCAGCCGTTTGCGGCATGGTTTCGACGCCGTACATTTCTTTGAGTTTCGGGTTGATGAAACGCCAGCCCATGGTGGTGTCTTCAATCTTCTGGCTACGGCCATACGCCGTTTCTGACTTGCCCATCACGAATGGCGCGCGCGACATGCTTTCTACACCACCGGCAATGATCAGATTAGCTTC
>DKLL01000246.1:18507-26285 GCA_002455755.1 Acinetobacter sp. UBA6641 | reverse complement strand
AATAAAAAATATTATAAAAATAATGATTCAATTAATGTGTTTGGGTTGGGTAATCGGTATTGCGACCATGGGAAAAACCTTCCCGATCTTACAGTCTTTACTTATTCCGTGTATTGCTCTTTTCATCCTGACTGTTCTTTTAAAGTGGACTGTTTTAAAACAGGTTCATTGCTTAGAATTTAAATTTTTCCAGTGTTGTGTCGTATTCAGCCTCGGCATCACGCTGGGCTATAGCTACGCCTACCATCAACTGAATGACCGTTTACAGTTTCGAGAGCAGCAGACTGAACAGGTTGAAGTCATCGCCTATATTAAAAACCTGNNTTTAAAAAATGCAGCAGATTCAAGTTCATCTTTAAAAAATGCAGCAGATTCAAGTTCATCTGCGGTACTTGAGCTAGGTCAATATTACCGTTTGCAGGGACAAATTCTGCCTGCGCATAGCTATGCCACTGAAGGTGCTTTTGATCAGGAACAATGGTATATCCAGCAAAATGTCATGTCCGGATTTAAAGTTTCATCAATTCATAAGCTGACAGAACAAGAAATTTATGCATTAGGTTATGGACGATACCTCAGGCATCAAGCTTCTGTTTCCAGTCAGATTCAACTCTGGGCTGAGCAGCAGCGTTTGGCATTACGCAATTTTATTCATCAGCAGCCCGTGCAGCATAAAGGTTTGATGCTGGCGTTATTGACCGGGGACAAGAGTTTGCTGGATACAGACACCGAGCAACTGTTTCAGCGCTTTGGCATGAGTCATCTGCTCGCCATATCAGGGCCGCATGTGCTGATTTTTGCTTTAATCTTGTGTTGGACTTTACATCAGCTGATTCGCCGTTATTGTCCGCAAGTTTATTTAAAGTGGCCGAAACAATATTTATTGATTGTACCTTTTTGTATTTGTGTCTTGCTGTATTGTGCTTTTGTCGGTTTTGAAATTCCCGCCATAAGAACCTTGCTTAGCTGTTTGTTGATCAGTGGATTTCTATTGTTCAAACAGAAGGTTCAAGCTTTAAGCATTCTATTATTGAGTGCTTCAATTTTATTAATATTTGATCCCTTCAGTATTTTATCGGCTGCTTTCTGGTTGTCCTATGGTGCCTGCTTTGTATTGTTGCGTATTTATCAAACCGTGCAGCAGCAAAGTCATGCTGAAAACATCAAGACCAAGACTCAAGCAATTAAAATCCAACTTAAAATTTTAATCGAATCACAATGGAAAATATTTTTGGCGTTATTTCCCTTGATGCTGGTTTTCTTTAAACAGGTGGCATGGATAACACCACTCAGTAATTTATTTGCCATTCCATGGATTGGTGTGGTGATTGTTCCTTTAGATGTGATCGCTGCGTTGTGCTATTTCATTGCTGAACCTTTGGGCAGTCTGATTTTTCAAATCAATGATCTGTGTCTTGCTGCCTTGCTGTGGGTGCTACAACTTTTAGACCGGATTTTTGCCCCGACATTACAGCCGATTGCCATGAACTTTGCCGTGTGGATCAGTGTGTGTCTGGGATTGATGATCCTGTTTTTACCGCGCGCTGTGTTGCCTAAAGCGTGGTCTATCTTGTGCTTTATGCCTTTAATTGCCCTTGATGCCCGTAAAAATGAATTTGAATTGAATGTCTTGGATGTTGGACAGGGACAGGCGATTTTTATCCGCGATCAAGACCAGACCATGATGGTTGATATGGGCGGAAGTTATGATGAAGGTAAATTCAGTGTCGGCAAGCAAATCATTTTGCCATTTTTATCGGTGCAGGGTGTGAGCGAGTTGAATCAACTCATATTGACTCATCTGGATCAGGATCATAAAGGTGGTTATGAGTCGATCAAACAGCAGTTACCCATCAGGCAAGTCTATTCAAATGAACAGCTTAAAGTCGAGGATTCCACTCGGTTTGATTATTGTCATCAAGGGCAAAACTGGCAGTGGAGTGATCGCGTAAACATGACCGTGCTGTCACCCAAAACCGAAAATTTAGCCTATGCCAAAAATGAGAAAAATGAAATGTCCTGTGTGGTTTATGTGCAGGTGAAAAATGCTCAGACTTATCAAAATTTTTTGCTGATGGGAGATGCCGGTTGGCAAACCGAATATCAAATTCTGCAGGATTATCCGGATTTAAACGTGGATGTGCTGGTTTTGGGGCATCATGGCAGTCGGCACAGCTCAGCCTATGCTTTTTTAAAGCAGTTAAACCCGAAAATCGTGATCGCATCGGCAGGCTTTAACAATCGTTATGGACATCCCAGTAAAATGACATTGCTACGTTTACAGCAGCTGAATATTCCTGTATTGAGCACAGTACAACAGGGCAGTATTCAGTTTATCAGACAGGCCAATGGACAGATGCAATTGCATTATGCGCGCGAACAAAGGCAATGGTTAAAACGTGTAGCGGCTAAACTTAAATCATGATACTCAATTATAAGATCTGGGCATTTTCTACTGGAATTGCAGTATTTTGAGTTGCAGTCTCGGCACGGACTCTAGCAACCAGTTCTAAAGCTTCCTGTTTATTCAGATAGTACAGTGCATCCAATTCAGGACTGGCTTTAAAGCGTTTATAGCTCCAGTGGTAATGCTCCGGGTAGCGACGGATCAGGTTTTCAATGGCTTGAAAAATGATACCTGTACCTTGATTGGTATCGACTGTATAAATGCGTTCATCAATTGCTTCAATATACAAATCAAAGCCCTGATCCTCATTACGCAGTGCATATAAAAACAATGTTTTAGCCTTGGTTTTTTGAATCAGTTTGGCACTTAAATTACTGGTGGCCAAAGGCAGTCCAAAATAAGGAATCATTTCACCGCCAACATTGGGGGTATGGTCGGGCAAAATCACCGTCGTTCCACCCTGTCGCAAAGCCTTAAAAATCTGGCGAACTCCGGATTCATCGGTAGGCACCAAAGTTGCCTGTTCACGACTACGGGCGTTCCGGACAAACAGGTCGGCCGCCTCATTTTTGACCGGTTTGTACATGATGGTCATTTTGGTAAATTGGGCAATATAGGCATTCATGATTTCCCAGGTGCCAAAATGCGGAACAATTAAAACCACACCTTTGTTTGCTGCGAGGGCGTTCAGCAGCAGCTGCTTGCCATGTACTTTGTGAATGCGTGCGAGATTGGCTTCATTGCTGGAACCCCAGATACTGAAGAACTCAAAATAGGAGATCAGCTCATTACGGATGGCTTGAGCGGTAATTTTTTCCCGTTCTGCATCGCTCAGTTCAGGCAGGGCAATATTTAAATTCAACCGAATGGTTTCTGAGGTTTTGGAAATTTTAAGGGCATTGACCAGACCAGCTAAACCACGCGCTATAAATCGAGAAATTTGAATAGGTTGTCGGCTAATAAACTGCAAAAGACGATAGGTTGTATTCTGGGAGCTTCGATCGGTCATTGTTGTATTGTCAATTGCATCATGATGGAAAAGATGAATTTATTATAAGTGAAAACAGATAATTTAGACAGATTTAACCCGATCAGTGTATATAATGAGTCCAATTTAACTTAACAGTGGATTGTTTTCCATGTCCGATTGGCCACCAAAACCAGAAAATGAAATTCAAAATACACAACATAATTCGCAAAATATAACTGGCAAAGAATGGCATATTTTAGAGAAAGCCGTTTTAGCCTCTGTAGAAGAACAGCGCCGTGCGCGTCGTTGGGGAATCTTTTTTAAATTTTTAACTTTTGCTTATATCCTGTTTATTTTGGTGCTGATGGCTAAAGGCTGCAGTACTTCGAGTACAGATCCAACAGCGACAACCAGTTCGCATATTGCAGTGGTCGATATTATTGGCACCATTGCTGCGGATAAGCAAAGTGTGAACAGCACAGATACAGTCAAAGCGCTCAAGAAAGCCTTTGAAAACAAGCAAAGCAAAGCCGTGGTTCTCAATATTAATTCACCAGGGGGTTCACCGGTTCAATCGGATGAAATCTGGCAAGAAATTCAATATTTGAAAAAAGCCCATGCCGATAAAAAACTGTACGCCATCATTGGGGATACCGGTGCCTCAGGCGCATATTATATTGCTTCTGCTGCCGACGAAATTATTGTCAATCCTTCGAGTCTGGTGGGTTCTATCGGGGTGATTATGCCGAACTATGGCGTGAATGGTTTAATGCAGAAATTAGGCGTTGAAGACCGTACCATGACGTCAGGTGAAAATAAGGCGATCTTGTCGATGACTCAGCCGGTGGATGCTGCGCAAAAAGCCCATGTACAAGGAGTACTGGATAATGTGCATGAACACTTCATTAATGCAGTGAAACAGGGCCGTGGTAAAAAATTGAAGTCGACCGATCCTGCAATCTTCTCAGGTTTGTTCTGGACAGGTGAACAGGCGGTGAAACTGGGTATTGCAGACCGTACCGGCAGTTTAAATAGCTTGAAACGTGAACTCAAAGTAGAAAAAGCTGTGAATTACACCATCGAATATAGTCCTTTTGATTCAGTGCTGGGACGTGTGGGAAGTTCAATAGGGCAGGGCTTTGCCAGCTCAATTTCACAGCAAGTCCAATCTGAACAAACGACAAAATTGCAATGAAACCAGTGATCCATTTTGCGCACGCCAATGGCGTGCCATCGAAAGTTTATCAAAAACTGTTTGATGGACTGAAAGATGAATATGACATTATTTACGTGCCTTTGCTTGGTCCAGACAAGCGTTATCCTATAGACAATCACTGGCACAGCTTAACTAATCAGGTGATTGACAGCATTACACGCCAAGCTCAGGGACGAAAAGTCATTGGCCTCGGTCATTCTTTAGGATCGGTGCTGACTTTTCAGGCAGCCTTAAAACGTCCAGAACTGTTTCAACAGGTAATTATGATTGATCCGCCCTTAATTATGGGCAAAGACGGCTTTGCTTTGCATGTAGCCAAAACCTTGAAGCTAAAAGCCGTGGATAAAATGTCGCCAGCATCTTTATCCCTACGTCGCCGAGATCATTGGGAAAGCCGCGAACAGGCGGCAGAGTTACTTAGACCCAAGGGGTTTTATCAACACTTTGACGAAACCTGTTTCCAGGCCTATATCGATCACGCTTTAACGGAAGATAAGCTGCGAGGCGGTGTGGAGTTGACTATTTCCAAAATGGATGAGGTGAATATTTTTAGAACCAATCCATCATTATGGTGGCTGCCGCAGCCGAAACCTCAAGTGCCTGTCCAGCTGCTGATGGCTGAAAATGGACCATTTATTGGACGTGGCTTTCCGCAAATAGCGAAAAAGAAGTTTGGTATTCCATATACGGTTGTTCCGGGAAGTCATATGTTTCCACTTGAAAAACCGCTAGAAACTGTAGAATTGATCAAGCAATTGATTCAACAGCCGGCAGTGTAATTAGGCTCTGTTGAAACTTCGTCTATGTTGGCGACCAAGAGTATTTTTTAGANNTTTTTTGCTCATGTGGCTAAAACTATCCCAGTCTTCGTTAGGAAATTTAAAAATGGAACCAGCATTCTTTGCATTTCATTCTTGCGACGTATACGTCTCATGCTCAATTTAGCCTGCAACGCAAGCCATTTGTGAAATGTCAACAGAGCCTGCTGCTCCAGTCAATGAGTAAAAAATCAAGCCATAAAAAAACGCATCCTCTGATACGTTTTTTTATGGGTATAACAATTTTTAAAACTTGCAGAACTGAACCGGCTCAATCATGGCTTGTCCACGATACAACACACCTTGTTCAGTATGTTGAATTGTACCTGTACAAATCCATTCCACCACTTGCGGATAAATCACATGCTCAAGTACATGAACCCGGTTAGCTAAAGAAATAGCATTATCATGTGGATTTACTTGCAACACGCCTTGCGCAAGTGCCTGACCTGCATCCAGTTCAGCAGTCACATAATGCACCGTACAGCCATGTAATATATCGCCTGTATTGAGTACACGCTGATGGGTGTGCATGCCTTTGTAGTACGGCAGCAGGGAAGGGTGAATGTTAAGCATTTTCCCTTCCCAGGCTTTGACAAATTTGGCGCTTAAGATACTCATAAAGCCTGCAAGCACCACCAGATCAACATCCCAATCGAGTAATTGCTGATGCATCACATCATCAAAGGCTTCTCGATTTGGGAATTGCTGGTGTTCAATAACTGCAGTTTCAATTCCTGCTTTTTTAGCGCGTTCTAAAGCATAAGCTTCAGGTTTATTGGAAATAACGCCAGCAATTTGACCTGAGAGATTGGCATCAATCAGGGCTTGCAGGTTAGATCCACTTCCTGAAACCAGGACAGCAATTTTAATCATGCGAAGTACTTATGCGAAAACCACACGGACTTTTTCGTCTGCACCTTCAACTGATTCGGCATTGTCAACGATATGACCCATGGTCCATGCTTTTTCGCCAAGGCCATTGAGGATTTCAACAGTTTTGTCTGCATCAGCAGCGTCAACAGCAAGCACCATACCGACGCCACAGTTGAATGTGCGGTACATTTCAAATTGTTCCACACCACCTTCTTTTTGAAGAAGTTTGAACAGTTCAGGCCATTGCCAAGAAGATTCATTAATCACTGCCTGAGCGCCGTTTGGAAGTACGCGAGGTAAATTACCCGGTAAACCGCCACCCGTGATGTGTGCCATCGCATGTACATCGACGTGTTTTAGCAATTCCAGGATAGATTTGACGTAAATACGTGTCGGTTCCATTGCCGTATCTGCAAGTGGGCGACCGTCAACAATTTGATTCAGGTCAACGTTTTTCACGTCAAGAATTTTACGAAGAAGAGAGTAGCCGTTTGAATGTGCACCAGAAGAGGCTACACCCACTAAAACGTCACCTGCTTTGACTTTAGAGCCATCAATAATCTTGCTTTGCTCAACCACACCCACACAGAAACCTGCAAGGTCATAGTCTTCGCCTTCATACATGCCTGGCATCTCAGCAGTTTCACCGCCTACAAGTGCACAGCCAGCAAGCTCACAACCCGCACCAATACCTGTCACTACATTCGCTGCAACATCAACATTGAGGTGACCCGTTGCATAGTAATCGAGGAAGAATAATGGTTCAGCACCACAAACTAAAAGATCGTTTACACACATGGCAACCAGGTCCTGACCAATCGTGTCATGACGGTTTAAATTCAAGGCTAAACGTAATTTTGTACCTACACCATCCGTGCCAGATACGAGAACAGGTTCTTCATAACCTTTAGGAATTTTACAAAGTGCGCCAAAGCCACCTAGACCGCCCATAACTTCAGGACGTTTCGTGCGCTTAGCGACAGATTTGATTCGATCGACTAATGCGTCGCCCGCTTCGATGTCGACACCTGCATCTTTGTAGCTTAAACCAGTGTTTGGGGTAGAAGTTGAGTTGCTCATAATGAAGTCTCCGCATTCGCGCCGCGATTATACCCGAATATACGAAACTCTTATGTTATTTATGCGCTAAAATGCTATCTTTATTCAAATATTTTAATGTCTAGAACAAATAAACTGAAAAAAGGCGAGTTTCTATGGTCGATCGCACCTCACGACGCATTTTTATACTTGCAGCAATCGCATTTATCCTTTGGGTTCTGTATCTACTGAAACCGGTGGTACTGCCTTTTATTGGGGCATTTTTAATTGCTTATTTGTTCAGCCCATTGGTCGATAAATTACACAGAATAGGCTTGCCGAGATGGCTGGCAATTAGTGTGGTATTTATAGGCATTGGGATCGTACTGACCTGGGCGATGTGGTATCTGGTTCCACTGGTCTGGAAACAGTTAATGTATGCCAAGACCAGTA
>DKLL01000246.1:0-18502 GCA_002455755.1 Acinetobacter sp. UBA6641 | reverse complement strand
AACTTTAAACATTGTAGGTGAATGTCACAGTGTTTTAGGTGCCTTTGTTAAAGGTCAATTCTTGGTGATGCTTTTGCTCGGTGTGGTCTATGCAGTGGGTTTGCAAATGATTGGACTTGAAGTCGGCCTGATTATTGGCATGATTGCAGGTTTGTCCAGTATTATTCCTTATCTGGGTTTTGCTGTGGGAATTATTGCCGCTGTGATCGCCACACTATTTCAATTTGGTCTGGACTGGACTCATCTTGCGTTGGTGGGTGTAGTTTTCATGGTGGGTCAGATGGTAGAAGGTTATATTCTGCAACCCTTCTTGTTAGGTGATAAAATTGGTTTATCTCCGGTTGCGGTAGTGTTTGCAGTATTGGCTGGTGCCCAGCTCGCCGGCTTCTTGGGAATGCTGATTGCCTTGCCTGTTGCTGCCGTGATCGTGGTATTGCTACGTCATGCACGAGAGTGTTATGAGAAGAGCCGCATTTATAGGCAATCTACAGTCATCATACAAGATGCTGGAGCAAGCTCAATTTCGATTGAAGCGGATCAAGTAGATGTCGATATTGAATTGAAAGACCAAGAATCAAAAAGTCTGCAAGATGCTGAAAAATCGAGTAAGATTGAATTGATAGATCCAAAAGAACCTTAAGGTTAAAACTCAAATATGCGTCAACTGCAACTCGATATTGAACCTCAACTGGATGCCAGAATTAGCGATTTTTCTGGGCCGGGATGGGGTCATGTTATCGATGCAGTTCGGCAATTACATGCCGGTTTAATGAACCGCTTTTATGTATATGGCGGTGCAGGATCTGGCAAGAGCCATTTACTTTCTGCTATTTGCGATTCTTATCTGGAAATTGGCAAATCGGCGATTCAGGTTTCACTCCTTGAATTACTGGATGCGCCTACTGAAGCAATTAGTTCATTAGATCAATACGATCTGGTTGCACTGGATGATATTGAAGCGATTAGTGGTGTTCCACATTGGCAAAAAGCAGTTTTTCACTTGATTAATTACAATAATGAAGGCGGCGGACAGCTGGTTTTTTCGTCCCGTCTGGCACCCATTGAATTAAGACTCGAACTCCCGGATTTACAGTCCCGCTTGACTCAGGCAGTCAGTGTCAAGGTGCCATCGGGGAGTTTATATGCTGACCGTTATGCACTGGTGAGCTCGGTATTGTCGCGTCGGGGAATTCATATTGACCAGCAGATCATTGATTATTTATTGATCCATGGACCTCATCAGACGTCGGTTTTATTACAAACCTTAGAACAGCTTATTCAACTGTTAAAAGGTGAGAAAACCAGAATCAGTCATGCCAATTTAAGACAAATTTATGCCTTAATCGATGAATATCGGTAAACAATAAAAAATCTTGAGAAATTATTCAAGCTGTGACAAAGTACAGCAAAATAGTTCGATGTTGCAGGGAATTTGCAGCTTAAGAATAAAAATATATAGAAAAATACAAGGAGAAAGGTATGCTCAAACGGAGCATAGGTATAGGGATGTTATGCGTTGCAGGACATGCTTATAGTGCCGACATTATCGTAAATACGACTGAAGATACTAAAAAAGATGACAAGGAATGTTCATTACGTGAAGCAATAGAATACGTTAATCTGGGGTTGCCTGAAGCAGGTTATTTAGGCTGTGGCGGTAAAGGTTCCAGTGCAACCATTGTACTGGAAAAACAAACAACCTATAAATTAGATAATCAAATTAAAATTACGGCAGCACTTACTTTAAAAACAGTTTATGACAGTAGTTTTTCAAACGATATTAAGCCAGGTTTAAATAATGCCACTATTAAAATGGTGGGTAAGAACAATATCTTTTATATTGATGATGCAACAAAGAGCTTAGTTCAAGTTAACCTGATTGAAGTAAATCTTCAGGGCTGCGATCAGAGTGTCTGTGCTACTCAAGGTGGTTTAATTTTTAACAATGAATATTTAGTTTTAGATCACGTGAAATTAATAGGAGGTATCGCAACACAAGGGGGAGCCATTTACAATGTAGGGGTGCCGACTGAAGCAGAGTCAGTATCACGTAGTCTAGTTGAAATTAAATACAGTCTGTTTGAAAAGAATAGGGCCGATGAAGGCGCTATTATTTATAGTCGGGTTCCGCAATTTAGAATATCCAACTCTGTTTTTCGGGAAAATGAGACTAATTCAGCAAGCGCTGCAAATATATTTTCTGCGACAGATTTACCTAGTACAGTTTTGTCTGCGTTTCCATATATGTCCTATAAAATTGCCAATAGCACTTTTTATAAAAATAAAGGCTTGATAATTAATGTTCGTGATGGCATAGGCTTAAATAACCTGACTGTTATTGGTAATACAGCCGGGATTCAANNTAACTGTCATAGGTAATACAGCAGGGATTCAATTTAATGCGCCTGCGCAAAAAGCCTATTTAGCCAATAGTATTGTTTTGGGAAATCCATATCCTATCACTCAGGATGATAACTGCTCCTTCATAAATACAGATAAAACTTATAATCAAAACAATATAGTAGCGAATAGTTGTACCGCAGGCGACACTTTATATCCGAATGATATCTGGACGGGTACACAGCTCATCGCAGGTGATGCATTAGATGGAAAATGTAAAACCTTGAGTGAAGATCCGAACTCGTTATTATGCCCTTATTTTCAGTCTGATAAAGATTTCTTGGGATATTTTCGCCCTCGTATTTTGATGAGCTATAAGAGTCTGGCTGAATCATTATTCATAAACAAAGGTAGATTTCAGGCTGATTCAACCTCAAAAGTAATGGGATGCGAACGTATAGATCAACGTGATAATGTACGTGATGAAGATAATGATTTGTGCGATCGCGGTGCGATTGAAATTATTATGCCGAGTACAACAGGACTTGTGGGCGAAGATTTAATTATAGGGGAAACTGCTAAAATTTCGGTATTGAGCAATCTTAGTGATAGTGATTTGGTGCCAAAAGAAGAATGTGATGTCATATTAGGCCAAAATCCTAAAGGTGAAGCATGGCAGGCGGGTTGTCTGCAAGTGGTACAGACCCAGACACCTTCAAAGGGTAAGCTGACGATTAATGAAGATGGAACCTTGGTTTATACGCCTCAAGGGGATTGGCATGGTGCAGATATTTTTAAAATTCGTCTCGTCACTTCATCTACGCGTTTTAATAAAACAAAACCCTATATGGAAGTGAATGTAAATGTTGTACAGGCCCCAAAAAATACTATGGAAAATAAGAGTGTGAACACCTCTGGTGGTTCTGTTGGATTCTTTAGTCTATTTGGCATATTGGGTCTGGTTGGATTACGCCGATATAAAAAATAATTAAGGATGATCTATGAAAAATTATAAAAAGGCATTGCTTACTGCCATGGTATTGTCTGCGATGTCATTAATGGCCGCAGAACAGAAAACAATTTATGTAAATACTGTGGATGATGAAGATAATACCAACCCCAATAAATGTTCATTGCGTGAAGCAATTAAAGCAGCCAGTTTAAATAAGGCTTATGGCGGTTGCAGTGCAGGCAATACCACAAGAGGACAGAAAGACTCTATCCAGCTTGAAGAAGGTGAATATATTCTTAACAGCGAATTGACGCCGGAATCAGAACTGTATATTTATGGAAAATTACCTGCTGATTATTCAACAAAGGATGTCTTAACCAACGAATATCCAGCACGCCAAAATTTAAAAACCAAAATCAGTGCAAAAGGCGCATCACGAATTTTCAATACCATAAACCAGGAACCTACACTGTCTTTATATAATGTTGCTTTAGAGGGTGGAGCTTCAAGTGAGGTGGGTGGTGCATTATTGATTGGTGGTTCCTTAAATATGACCAATAGTTCTATTTTAAATTCAACTTCCGCCAAAGATGGTGGAGCAATTTATTTCGTAGCTCACAGACCAGAAAATCAAATTACTTTAGCCAATACGCTGATACAAGGTAATAACGCAAATGAAGGTAGTGTTATTGCTATGGACTGTATGGTAAATCTGGGTAAAACAAATGCGCTTATAAACATTAATAACAGCAGTATTGTAGAAAATGGTTCAGTAAATAGTCTAAGTTCAATTGATGTATGTGGCAGTTCAAAATTAGCCATTACTGCAAGTACAATTGCAAAGAACATAGCGAATAATAATAATGGCAGTATTTTTCGTGTTATAAATACTGCAGATCATCGTTTAAGCCCAGGTTCTGAATTAGTTCTAGTTAGTAATACTATTGTTGAAAATAATGCTCATAGTACTCTGTATTATGATAATACTGGAAATATTTCTTTAAGCTTCAATGTTCTGGCTTATAACAGTGATAAATCTTGTCGTTATGCCTTAAATAATGGTGACTTAACAGACACTAAACGTGTTATTTATGCTTATCAAAATGCTTTGCAACTCAATCCTGGAACGGGACAGTGTGATTTACCAGCAGCATCCACTGCGGGCGATACAAGTGCTAATATTAATGTTAATTTAGGTTCAACCGGTATGTCGACCATTTTGTCGCCATATCAAGCGGCCTCTAAATACAATTTATTTTTACCGATGTATTATCCGCTTGATAATCAGAATAACACTGATTTGGTTAATACTGGTAAGCTAGGATGTAGTGCTACTGATCAACGTAATTTGGCACGTATTACAGATACTACTCACAAGTTAGACCCGGATCAGAATAATACCTGTGATATTGGCTCGATCGAACGTATGCGTTTAACCGCACCTGATATAACGACCCTATCCAATCGTTCTTACATTACCCTTATTGCAGACTATCAAAAGAAAATTGATGAGTTAAAAGGATATCTTGCTGATCCTGAAGCAGATAAAGAACTTAGAGTAAAGGATCAAGAAGACTTAAAGAAATATGAAGATCTGAAAAAACTTACTGAACAATATGCTCAGTATCGCGCCATCTATTTTGATCCTTTTTCAAATGCTTTACCAAGTGAAGAACCTGCTTTGGATATGCCGGGTGCAATGCAACTTAAAGCACTTAATACTGATAACTATATGATAACGACCAATAACTATGGTATTGGTGAGTTTGTTGAAAAAAGCGGGGGAGGATTCGAGTTTGTCGGAACTGCTGATCCTAGCTTTAAGTGTGAATGGAAAGAAGACCTAAAACAGATCATCATTTACCGTACGGATGGCCGGGTAGTAGATGGCTATGGTAACTGTTCATATACCCTTACGTCTAAACAAGACAATGCAGTCAAGTCCACGGGACTTATAACGGCAAATTTTGTCAATATTGTACCTATAGCAAAAAATGATATCTATTCAATTACTCCAAGTTCGAATTCAGTACTGAGCGTTAATCCGTTAACCAATGATAGTGATGATGGGGATGGACCAACAACTCATTTAACTATGAGTAAGAGTGTATTCTACAAAAATGATCAGGGGGTTGAGTTGCCGATACGTTTATCGACCATTCCTGCTGGTTTAATTGTGAATGCGGATCGTAAAGGCCCTTGCCCAGGTAATTACATTAAAGACACCTGTTATGGTGGACAATTGTATTTTGAAGTAAAAAATAATTTTAGCCAGTTTGATTATGAGCTTGATTATAATATTTTTGATGCAGAAGGAATGTCATCAAATAATGCAAAAATTTATTTGATTAATACCGAAAAGAATACGAATAGCGAGGCATCTGGCGGGGGAGGAAGTCTAGGAATATACAGTATTTTAGGACTAGCTGGTCTTGCCTTATTTAGAAGTCGTCGCAAAAAATAACTGATCCAAAAAATGCCTCATTAATGAGGCATTTTTATTTATCTGGATTCTGAAATAAATAGCGAGTAAAAATGTTGAAATAAAATAGAACTGCTTGAGGAAATAACTAAACTAAAAAATAAGATAAAAATAATGGCTATCTTTTGACAACCATTGTTTGTTTAGTTAGTGACTACTTGTCTGGGGGGTAAATATTTACTGATATATTCTGCGCGAATAAGTGGACGCTCTTCAGGTGTCGCCTTTTGCATACGGCTCCCCAACTCTTTACGTTCCTGACTACTCATTTTTTGCCAGGTTTCACGCATTTTTTGTTTTTCTTGCTCGGGAAGCTGAGTAAACCAATCCATACGTTGCTGTAAGCTTGTGCCTTGGGCTTCAGGTAATTCTTTGAGTGACTGGTAGCGTTGAATAAGCGCGCGCTGTTCACTATCAGATAATGTTTCCCAGGTTTCTGCCACTTGTGTGTCAGCATCTTTGGAAAAAATCCAAAAACGTTCAAAACCAGCAAAACTGGTTTGTAAAAATCCGAGTGCACAAAAAGCAAATGCTAATTTTCTAGCTGCCATGTGGAACCTTATCCTCACCTAAAACCATTAACATTTCCAAATCTTCAACCATTTGAGGGGATAGTTTTGGAGTCACCACAACTTGAGTTTGAGGTTTTGTTGACATTTCAATGGAATTTGGCAGTACCACGAAACCTGCAATTGCTGCGGCAAGCGCAAAACCTGACATTTTCCAAAGTCCATAACGTGATGTTTCTCGTGCTTGAATTTCTTCAATGACATGATTCATCACCACAGGTTTGGCTTTGTGATGTTGTGCGAGTCCATCGAGTTTGGAAGTAACTTTTTTTAAGAAATCATCTTGTTTCATTCGGATGACCCTCCACGATATGGATTCAAATGTGCTAAAGACGCTCGGAGGCCTTGAATAGCACGGTGATAATGGGTTTTTACACTACCTTCGCTGCACTCCATGATTTGTGCAGTGGTGTGTGTATCAAAACCTTCCCAAGCACGTAGCATGAAAGCTTGTTGCTGGCGAACAGGAAGCTTAGCGATGGCTTCTTGTATTTCTTCGGCAGTCACGGCTTGATCAAGAAAATCGAAGGGACTAGGTGTACTTTCATCAACAATATCATTCAGTTCGATATCGTCATCATCTAAGCTGACCTTTTTAAAAAAGGAAAAAGGTTGTGCTCGGCGGACTTCTTTTCTACGCCAGTCTTGTAGCTTATGGTTCAAAATGGTGTAAAACAGGGGGTACCACTCATCAGTCGACTTATCTGCATATGCCTTATGCAAGGAAATAAAAGCTTCCTGCACGAGATCCATCGCAATGCCTTGTTGACCTTGAGTTGCGCTTTCCATCATCACTAAAGCACGTCCAGTCACATCCTGCATAAAAATCTTCAGGCGTTGTTCAGCCGTACTCTTGAGAGTACTCAAATTTTCCGACTGAGACGACTTCGGTGCTGAATCCATAGAGATGGAAAATCCTGTCATTGGATACCCACCATTATTTCCATATTCATAATCTCTATAACGTTGGAAATAATGGTTTGGTTGACAAAAAAATTATTATTTTTCTAGTGTAATCTATTTTTAAACATGGATGAGGGATGCTTAAAATAAAGTAACGAAAGATCAGATTTATAAACGTTGGCGTACCATTTCAAAGAAACATACAGAGCCTGCAATAGCAACATTTAGAGACTCTTGTCCACCCGGTTGAGGGATGGAAACTGCTTGTGCATGAGCAAGTGCATAATCCGATACACCTTGACCTTCATTGCCTAAAATCCAGACACAAGATTGGGTTAGATTCTTGGAATATAAGCTTTCGGATTCATGTGAACTGGTTACATATACAGGAATCTTGAATTGATCCAAAATATCTTCCAGCGCAATATTTTCATAAGTACGTAGTGAAAAATGAGCCCCCATTCCTGCACGAAGTACCCGCGGTGACCAAAGCGAAGCTGAACCTTTGGTACACACGATTTGTTGAATGCCAGCTGCTGCTGCAGAGCGAAGTAATGTACCGACATTGCCCGGATCTTGAATATTTTCCAGAATCAGGGTATCTGCCGTGAAATCCAGGGCGTGGCGCGAAGTGGGTAAATCGACAATGGCAAGACAGGCAAGTGTGGTACCCAAGGTGCTTAAATCCTTGTACAAGGATTCACTAATGACAAAGATTGCGCCCTGATATTGTTCAGCAATCTGATCAAAATCAGGATGGTTTAAAGCCTGTTCGGTGGTAAAAATAGATTTGATTTTTCTATCTTCTGCCAACCAGGCCAGACATAAATGGGTACCTTCCAGTACGGTTTGACCTTGTTTCTTACGATATGAATTTTGCTCGATTAAGCCACGCAAGTGCTTAATTTTAGGATTATCTTTTGATTCTAGAAAAATAGTAGGCATGGGAGATGAGATCCACGGAAGCAAGTCATCAGGACTTACTTCCGCTATAAAAAATTAATTATGATAGTGAGTTACAAGATCAACTTCATTTTTTGAACCAATCACCACAGGTACACGTTGATGAAGTTCGGTAGGTTGAATCTCGAGAATACGTACACGACCAGTGGTAGATGCCCCACCTGCCTGTTCCATAAGCATACTCATCGGGTTTGCTTCGTACATTAAACGTAAGCGACCAGCTTTTTTCGGATCTTTAGTGTCATATGGATACATAAAAATACCGCTACGACAAAGAATACGGTGGATATCACCCACCATACAAGCGACCCAACGCATGTTAAAGTCTTTTTCACGCGGCCCAGTTTTCCCTGCAAGCAATTCATCGACATAACGTTTTACCGGTGCTTCCCAGTGACGCTGGTTAGATGCATTGATTGCATATTCTTTGGTATCTGCTGCAACCTGAATATTTTCAGAAGTCAGTAAAAATTCTTTAGATTCTGGGTCAAAAGTAAAGAATACAACACCTGCACCAACAGTCAGCGCCATCATGGTTGATGGGCCATAGAGAACATAACCTGCAGCGGCCTGGTTGATGCCAGCTTGCATGAAGTCCTCAGCTTTGGTCACTGCATTTTTTGCAGGCAAAATAGAGAAAATTGTACCGACACACATATTGATGTCGATATTGCTTGAACCATCAAGAGGGTCAAACAGAACAAGGAATTCACCATTTTCTTGGGCAGGAGTGAAATCATCCAGTTCTTCTGATGCCAAACCGCCGACATGAGGGTGAACTTTTAGCGCATCAATTAAATAATCATTTGAAATAACGTCCAGTTTCTTTTGTTCTTCACCTTGAACGTTTTCGTGTTGTGCGCTACCCAAAACACCAGCTAACGCACCTTTCTGCAATAATTGATCGATGTCTTTACATGTATTACCAATTGTTTCAATAACTTGAGCTAGCTCAGGTGTCAGATTCCCGTTTTGTTGTTGTAAATATTGGGAAAGGGTGAGGTATGACATGACAGGAAAACTCCAATTAGAAAATGATAAAAACTTATCAAAAGAATATGGGCAACTATTTTAGATGAGAATGCAGTAAAAGAACAATTAAACTCGACTATTTGTCGCGATTTTACTCTTGTAAGTTCTGTGGAAAATGCTATGTTGAGGTTTATAGGTTATGGAAAACGTGATAGGAGCACAGTTATGACAACGCAAAAGTTTGATGCGACTCCAACGCCAAATGAAGCTATGAATTTAGATGATATTTCTGCTGAAAAAGTGAAAGAAGCTTGGAAAGGCTATGAAGCCAAAGCGGAATATAAAGAATTCAACAAGCACGATCTGATTGAATCCATGCAACATCCGAAACAAGAATCGAATGAATCTGAAAAGGTTTAAGGTTCTTGGTAAGATATAAAAAAGGGCTCAACTCGAGCGCTTTTTTATCAGAACCATTATTTGAGTAATGGTGGAACTGCTTCGTAATTAATTTCTACACGGCGGTTTTCTTTCCATGCATTTTCGTCATGACCTGCATTAATCGGCATTTCCTTACCATAGCTTACGGCTTCCAATTGGGTTGCAGCAACGCCGTTGGTAATCAGGAAGCTTTCTACTGCCTTGGCACGACGCTCACCCAAAGCCATATTGTATTCACGTGTGCCACGTTCATCGGTATGACCTGTTAAAGCCACTTTTGAATTGGCATTGGCGACAAGGAATTGCGCATGTGCCTGAAGGGTTTGATAGTCTTCGTTTGACAATTCGCTGCTGTCATAGTCAAAGTGAACCACGCGCTTGGCTAAAAATGCTTTATTTGCCGCAGTCACACCTTTAGATGATGCACCTGCCAGGTTTTGTGCATTCAAAGCCGCATCTTCACTTAAGCCTTCAGTACTTACGGTAGTCGCTTCACTCGGGTTTTGCCCTGCCTGAATATCAGTTGCAGGTTTACGGCTGGCACATCCAGTCATCACCAAAGCTGTTGCCAGCACCGGAAGAACCAATAATTGAACTGCTTTCATCTTTATCTCCATGATTATCATTGCTTTAAATTAATAAAATTCATTCGATCAAATTGTTATTTAGGTGCCCAGGCCGGTTCACGAACCTCGCCCTGTTCACTCGGTAAATTCATGCGGAAACGACCATCCAGTGACATGATCGATAATAAACCACGACTTCCTTCACGGGTTGCATAGACCACCATTTGACCATTTGGCGAGAAACTTGGTGATTCATCCAGACTGGTCGGGGTAAGAATGTTGGTAATACCGGTGTTGATGTCCTGAATGGCAACTTTATAGTTGCTGCCACTTGGACGATGCACCAGTGCAATTTTTTTACCATCTGCACTTAAGGTACCACGGGCATTAAATGCACCACGGAAGGTTAGGCGTTTACTGGTGCTATTTGCAAAACTATAGCTATAAATTTGCGGTGAACCACCGCGGTCAGAAGTGAAAATAAAAGATTTGCCGTCTGGAGCATAACGTGCTTCGGTATCGATGGCACTGTCATTGGTCATACGCTGCAGTTCTCGCGTATCCAGATTCATTTGATAGATTTCAGGATTGCCATGCATCGAAGCTGTAAACAGCATGTNNTCCGGTGAGAAGCTCGGTGCACCATTTAAACCGCGGAAGCTGGCCAGTTTTTCTCGTTTTCCTGTAGCCAGGTCTTGCACATAAATGGCCGGACGTTTGGTTTCAAATGAAACATAAGCAATTTTTTTCGCGTCTGGGGTCCAGGCCGGCGACAGGATAGGATCACGGGAAGTCAGAATGGTTTTCGGCTGTTCACCATCGGTATCGGCAATTTGTAGGGTATAGCGCTGTTCAGGGGTTGCAGGGTTACGTAGTACATAGGCAATACGACCGCTAAAATCGCCAGGAATACCGGTTAATGCCTGATAAATTGCATCACTGATCATGTGTCCGGCTTGGCGGATACGTGACGCAGGGACAGTCAATAATTCATTTAATAGATACTGCTGTTTTTCTACATCATAAAGCTGGTAATGAACTTCAAAACTGCCATTGTCGGTAGCTTTTACTGTACCGGTCACTACATAAGGAACCCCGGCAGCTTTCCATGCTTCAGCATTTGGAGTATTCATACTCGCTGTTGCAGGGAGGTTCTTTGAAGCACTGCTAAATTTACCTGAACGGTTCAGGTCGTTTTCGACGATTGGATAAATACTTTGATCATTATTAAACGGAATAATGGCAATCTTTGGCGCTTCTTCAGGGGCCTTGGCAATTTCCAGATGCAATTGTGCATAGGATTGCGTGGCAAATACCGGGCTTAAAGCGGTCAAAATGGTCAGGCAAAGTAGATGTTTACGCGTCATTTCCATCATCTGCTACGTACTCTAAAAGATGTAAATTATTGTGAATTTGCTTGTGTCACATAATGGCATGATTTTGAATGATTGGAAGCACATCATGATAACTAAACTGTTATAAGACTGTGAAAAGTGAATAAAATTTTATCTGTTTTATCGGCTGTCTTAGTTTAAATGCCAAAAAAAGCCACATCAACCAAAATTTGATGTGGCTTTTTATACTATTTCGCCGTAAAGCTCGAAGTAAAGGTTCTCGCTTCACGTCGTGCATCTGGATCAGAAGGCATTGGATAAGGTGCAGCTGCCCGAACTGCGGCTTCCACACTGGCTTTCATGTCAGGATCACTCGAGTTGACAATCACGGATTGAACCGAGCCACTTTCACTTAAAGTCACACGCGCAGTAGCTTTCTGACCTGATGAACCACTTGGAATGTCCCATGCACGTTTAATTTTATTTTCAAAATCACGTTTTGCAGTTGAGGCAATTTTCTTTGCTTCAGCCTTTTTGGTTGCCGCTTCTTCGGCAGCCTGTTTAGCAGCTGATGCCCTGGCTTCTTCCGCAGCACGTTCACGGGCTTCTGCATCTGCTTTCGCTTTATTCGCAGCGTCAGCTTTCGCTTTTGCATCCGCTTCAGCCTTGGCTTTATTGGCTGCTTCGGCTTTCGCTTTTGCAGCGGTTTCAGCTTTTGCCTTGTTAGCCGCATCGGCTTTCGCTTTTGCAGCGGTTTCAGCTTTTGCCTTGTTAGCTGCATCGGCTTTCGCTTTTGCATCCGCTTCAGCCTTNNCTTTTGCATCCGCTTCAGCCTTTGCCTTATTCGCTGCATCTATTTTAGCTTTTGCAGCAGTCTCAGCGCGCTGTTTATCCGCTTCTGCTTTTCTTAATGCATCCGTTTTTACTTTTTCTGCTTTCGCACGTTCAGCCTGATCTACTTTACGTTTGGCATCAGATTCCGCTTTTGCAGCACTTGCCTTAGCTTGTGCTTCGGCTTTGGCCGCAGCATCTGCCTTGGCTTGAGCCGCAGCTTTTGCATTGGCCTTTTCAGCTGCCTCAGCTTGGGCTTTTAATTTATTTGCTATAGCGGCTTTTGCCTTTTCAGCAGCCTGCTGTTCAGCTTTTTGTATTGCTTCAGCAGCGGCTTTAGCTTGTTGAGCAGCTGCATTGCTATCAGGTTGTTTTGCTGCTGGTATCGGAGGTGTAGGTTGAGTAACCGGAATAACCGGAGCAGGTTCTACACTTGGTTTGGCTGTTTGTTGCACCTGTTCAGCAACTTTTTCATGTGCAGTTTCTACTGAATCCGCTTGCTCTAAAGGTTGCTGCGGAATTAAATCTTCCGGTTTAACTAAAACCGTCGTGATCTTTTTGGGAGGCTCAGGTGGTTTACTCATGCCTANNCCTAAAAAAAGTAAGCCAGTCATTGCCACCACATGGACACCGATGGTAAATCCAAGCGCAATCGTTTTTTCTTTTGATTGTGGCTTTGTGAAATCTTTCATAAATTATTTTAATGGCTCAGTCAGTAAACCTACTTGAGTTAATCCTGCATCCTGTAGGGCAGACATGAGTTTCATGACTTCACCATAAGGACGAGATTCACTGCCGTTAATCAGTACGCTCATTTGTTTTTTCTGTTCCGACGCTTCATGTTGCGATTCAGTCAGCACAGCTTTTAATTCATCGAGTGTCATCACATCATTATTATGTGATTTATCTTCAAGTTTAATGGTGCCATCCGTTTCAAGCGTGACAATGGCAGGGCGGTCTTCGGCCTGCATGGGCGTGCCATTGGCTTGAGGTAAATCAACTTTTACCCCGGTCGTAATCATGGGGGCCGTGACCATAAAAATTACTAAAAGCACCAGCATGACGTCGATATAAGGGACGACATTCATGTCACTTTTTAATGGTTTTTTAATACGCTCGAAGCGTCCAGAACGTTGAATTGCCATCAGTCATTGTCCTGTGTAGAGCCCACAGTTTGACGTTGTAATAGCGCCACCATTTCTTCAGCAAATAAAGCCCGGTTTGAATAGACTGTTTCGCCTTTAGCAGTGTAATGGTTAAAGGCCAACACGGCTGGAATGGCTGCAAACAGGCCAATTGCGGTTGCAATTAATGCTTCCGCAATACCTGGAGCAACGGTTGCCAGTGTAACCTGATCGACATCTGCCAGACCAATAAAAGCATTCATAATGCCCCAAACCGTACCGAACAGGCCGACATAGGGCGCAACTGAACCAATGCTCGCTAAGGCGCCCAAACCTTGTTCCAGATTGCCCTGGTCACGGCTCAAGCCAACGCGTAAAAGGCGTTCTGTGCCTTCAATGCTTTGCTGGGCCGGCGCATTGCGTTTGTTAAGTTTTAAAAATTCACCCAGGCCCTGATAGAAGATATCTTCCAGACCGACACGTTTGGAATTGAGCTGGGCATTGTTATACAGGGTATTTAATTCGGCACCCGACCAGAAGATTTTTTGAAAGTGTTGATCTTCGGCCTGGGCTTTTTTATAACTCATATGTAACTTGGCAATCAGATACCAACTATATAGTGATGCCAGAAGGAGCAGCAGCATTACCAGTTGAACCACAGGACTTGCTTGTAAAATAAGATCTGATACGTGTAGCGAGGATTCTAGTTGTGTTGCCATAGTTACAATGTGCCAATAAATTTTTTTAGTCTTGTCCTAACTCTTTCAGAATTAGTGTACGGATTTCTTCAGGAAGTCGTGTTGGACGCATGCCGTCTACACTGATACATGCCAATTCAACTTCCCCAGATGCAAGCATGATTTCACCACGATAAATATTTTGTTGCAATACAAAAGATGTCGCTTTACACGAAACTACACTCGCNNCCATTCAGTACGGGTACGTTCCATAAAGCGAATATGGTTAGCATGATAAACAATGCCACCTGCATCGGTGTCTTCAATATATACACGAATGTTGAATTCGAATTTATTCGCCATGATGGATCCCATTTTTTCAATTCAGTTTTATGGTTTTAGCTCAGAACTTTTAACAGAAGAAAAGGTATTTGTAATTGACCATTTTTCGCTAAGAACCAAGCTGTATAACGCATCGCAGTTTATCATTATGAGAGTTGAGTCCAATGGCACAAGGTTTCAAATGAAATCTATTCTCTATTCAATCCTCAAAAACTTTATATAAAAAAGTGAGCAAAGTAGGCTCACTTTTTAAAAAATGGATTTTATTCTTTTGAGTTTGCATTTTTTCCAGTCTGCTTGTATCTGTTCGGCAACTTTTGGATAATCCGGAATAAAGCGCACATGGCTTTCTACCCCGCTTTTTAAGATCGCATTATCGACCATAAATAAAGGGTTATGGTTAGGTGCAGCTTTGGCCATGTCTGGTCGGCAGGCGTTGCGCCGACAAAAAAAAATAAGGACGGCATCAGCTGACCATAATAAGAAAAATCTTCACGGGAACTGGCATTGTTGTCCAGTCCATGCAGTTTGTCTTCGCCATTCACCTGAGCCAGTGTGGGTTGCATCAGCCTAGTTAGGGTTTTGTCGTTGGTGGTCATAGGCGTGTAGGACACAATTTCCACTGTTGCCGTGACATTATTCGCAGCGACATTACGCTCAATCATTTTCGGTAGATCTTTTAATATTCCTTGGCGCACATCTTCATTATTGGAGCGGATGGTACCCA
Organism: Acinetobacter sp. UBA6641; assembly: GCA_002455755.1. GTDB lineage: Bacteria > Pseudomonadota > Gammaproteobacteria > Pseudomonadales > Moraxellaceae > Acinetobacter. The sequence goes on along the minus strand of DKLL01000246.1, from coordinate 3,279 downwards.
CTATATTGACTTGATCTGGAATGACGTTACCTGTTGTACCACCTTGAATGCAGCCAATACTCACCACATCCATACCTTTGGTTAAGTCCGCCTTCCGGCTGACCAGACTTTGCATGTTGTTGATCATTTGCGAAGAAGCATAAATTGGATCGCGACCGAGCCACGGCATGGAACCCTGTACCTGTTTGCCCTTCATTTGAATGCCTAAATAATCGGCACTGTTCAGAATCGCGCCATCTTTATACAAGATATTGCCGCTAGGCATACCTGCCATCACCTGCATACCGAAAATGACTTCCGGTTCAGGATTGTTCAACGTCCCATCGGCAATCATTTTAGGTGAACCGATCAAATGTTCTGGGCTAAAGTTATCGACATCGGCTCTGCCTTCTTCAGCTGGCTGGAATAGAAATACCACTGTACCTGCAATTTTATCTTTATTTGCTGCTAAAGCTTTGGCTACAACCAATAACATTGCGGTATGGGCATCATGTCTACAACCATACATGACGTGCGTTTCTGCACCCTGATATGTGGCTTTGCTGGCATAAGGGAGTCCAGTTTTTTTCTTCAATCGGAAGGGCATCCATGTCGGCACGTAAAGCCATGACTGGACCCGGTTTCACGCCTTTAAGTACATTAATTACACCGGTTTTGAGATAACCTTTACGCACTTCAATGCCATAAGATTTCAACTCTTCTTGTACCCTCAGAAGTTCTGAATTCCATGTTGCCAAGTTCAGGATGACGATGACTATGCTCCCGCAGCTTAATGGGGGGCTACGTTTTTGACGGAATCATCAATCCAGTCAGTAAGGCTGAGTTGGCTACAAGAGAGAAGTGGAAGACAAAGGGAGATCTGCTGGTACATGTTCATATCTCTGGAGAACTTTGAGAGTTTGAAATAGTGAACAGTGACTTTCTAGAATTACATATTGTTTTAAATTTGATCAGAATTCTGTAGCTATATTAAATATAATTTTAAGGTATACTTTATTTTAGTGATTGGAATATAAGGCTTTTATCAATACTTTTGCTTTGTAAATTTATGTATCCTATTTTGAAATTAACTTCTATAAATTGTGGTTATTGTAAAAGTTAATTTCCGGTTTTGTGACCAAGAGATTTAATTCGATTCAATTTATTATTAAGTTATTACAGCATAACTAAACATTCGAGATTCAAATGAGTCGCTTTTTGAAATATATCATTATTTTCGCCTTGGGGTTTGCACTGTGGAATTACTGGCTGAAACCGGATAAAGACATTTCAGATGCTGCTGATTATCAATCTGCTCAAGGAATCCATCAGTTTGATGGTTATAGTATGAAAAATCTTGAAGCGTATGCTGGCGAGTTTCGGGTTTTATCACGAGAAGACTATAGTTTTGGGCGAGAAGCGGAACTTAGTCCAGTTGATTTTGCTTTGGGGTGGGGCAGCATGACCAATCCTGCTGTTTATAAGCAGTTGTCGATCAGTCAGAGTAACCGCTGGTATTACTGGCGTTATGAAAATGCACCACCCATTCCAGTCAATGAAATTTCAACGCACAGCGCCAATACGCATTTGATTCCTGCCTCGAAACAGATTGCAAAACAGCTAAAAGAGATTGATCAAGATGATCTGATTTATTTGAAAGGACAACTGGTTGAGGTCACGGCTGCTGATGGTTGGAAGTGGCGCAGTTCTTTAAGTCGTGAAGATACGGGAAAGGGTGCGTGTGAGTTGATGCTGGTAGAAGAGGTGAGGGTCATCTCTAATTTATAAGTATCTAATTGATTAAAATGAAAAGAAAAAACCTTTAAGATATCCCCAGCGGATATTTAAAAAATAAGTTGGGGAAAGATGGCAGAACAAGAAAGTAAACAAGCGTTAATGATTCAACTCCCGTGGACAATACCGCAACAAGAAAATAAACAAGCTGTTGTTTTGCAGCAGCCGAATGGGCAGAAAGTGTATTTGGATTTAAATCATTCTACCGATACAACAGCAATTTCTTCTTTTGGGTTGTCTGTGTTAATTGCTGTAATTTTAGGTCTATTCGCGACTTGGTTAGCTTACTGGTATGGGCGGAGAAGTTTTGATTTAACAAAGCAGTCTTTTGATAGCTTAATTGAACAAATTAAGAGTTCTGAAAATGTAACTCTAAAAACAAATTCGGAGCTTATGAGTACACAGCAAGTACAAAAAGAATATGAATTAAAGTTTTTAAGAAAACAGGCAGATCGTTCAGATTTTAGAAAAAAATCTTTTGAATATATTCATATAGCTAAATTGTTAATGAAATTTTTAGTTATAAAAATCAATAATATTGAGGATTCTACCTGGGATTATTTAATTAAACAGCATAAAAGTACTTTTTATGATGAATTTCAATCAAGAGTTGAACCAGATTTTGAAAAACTAGGTGCCATCTCATTAGAGCTATTTATGATTTTAAATATAAAAAGTGTAAATCATTATAAGTTTAGTAAAATGATCGAAGATATTAATAGGAATATTTTATCCATTTTAAATACTTTAGATTCTAAGATTGAAACTACAAAAAATGTAAAGTCTATGTCTAATCAAATTAATGAATTATTAATACTAATGACTGAAATCATACATTCTGATGAAGCATTAAATTAAAAAAAGCAGCCTAAGCTGCTTTTATAAATCATTTATCTTTCGGCTCAGGTGGCGTCATGCCAAACTGCAAATAGGCCATATTGGTGGCAATACGGCCGCGCGCTGTGCGCATGGTATAACCTTGCTGAATCAAATAAGGCTCAATTACATCTTCCAATGTGCCTGAATCTTCCGCCATGGCAGCAGCTAAAGCTTCAACCCCGGCAGGACCTCCATCAAAACGCTCAAGCAACATACTTAAATAGCGACGGTCTAAAGTGTCCAAACCATCTTTATCGACATTTAGCATGTCCAGTGCACGTTGCGCCATTTCCTGAGTCACTTCACCGGTACCTTTGACTTGGGCATAGTCACGCACACGGCGCAGCAGACGGTTGGCAATACGTGGTGTACCACGTGCACGACGGGCAACTTCTTTAGCCCCTTCTTCAGTGATAGGCACATCCATTAAATTTGCTGAACGCGAAACAATATGGGTCAGGTCTGCAACCGAATAGAACTCCAGACGTTGCACAATACCAAAACGGTCACGCAGTGGAGAGGTGAGCAAGCCCGCACGTGTGGTTGCAGCGACCAAGGTAAATGGCGGCAAATCCAGTTTAATGGAACGTGCGCCAGGACCTTCACCAATCATGATATCCAGCTGGT
>DKLL01000054.1 GCA_002455755.1 Acinetobacter sp. UBA6641 | reverse complement strand
GAAAATATGCTTGAAAAGCTGGCCTTAGACATCCTGGGTACAACTGACGTTCCTTATGGTGAGGAAGTGTATAGCTTCAAAGGTCCATTCAAGAAAATTTCAATGTCCGATGCCATTCTTGAACACAACCCGCAATTCACCCCTGAAAATGTATCTGACCGTGAATTCCTGGCTAAATTTATTCAGGAAGAATTGAAAGAGCAAGTGAAACCTGGTTTTGGCCTGGGTAAACTGCAAACCATCGTATTTGAAGAAACCGTTGAAACCAAACTGCGTCAACCGACATTCATTACAGAATATCCGGCGGAAACTTCTCCATTGGCGCGCCGTAATGATGAGAACCCGCACATTACTGACCGTTTCGAATTCTTCATTGGTGGTCGTGAGCTGGCCAATGGTTTCTCGGAATTGAATGACCCGATTGACCAGGCAGAGCGTTTCCAGGCACAGGTTGCTGAAAAAGATGCCGGTGATGATGAAGCCATGCATTTTGATGCAGACTTTATTGAAGCGCTTGAATACGGNNGGTTTTTTATTGCCTGAAACTTATTTTTGCCTGAAAATCAGGCAAAAAAATACGCAATGATTGGGGTGATCATTGCGTAGAACAACGAATCTGTTTGCACAGTTCGGTTAAGGAGAATGTTAGAACTATGAATAGCCCTAAGCATTGGAAAAATCATAAAATGAATGCAGAGTCATTTCATGAGGCTTTCAGTAAAGTTGTGTTAATTCAGGTTAATAACCATAGGTAAGTGTGACATATTGCCTATTTTTTAGCGGGTTATAAAAAAAAGCCCCTCTCTAAAAGAAGGGCTGTTTATTGATAAGGGTTTAGAAATGGAATACACCCAAACCTGATTTAATTTCATCGAGGGTTTGCTGAGTAATATCGCGGCATTTATCGGTACCGGTTTTCAGAATATCCATGATGTAGTCTGGATCTTTCTGTAATTCCATACGACGTTCACGAATAGGGCCAATCATTTCCTTTAAAATGCCTTCAAGACGTTTTTTCACCGTACCATCGCCTAAACCGCCACGACGATAATGGGCTTTTAATTCTTCCAGCTCTTCTTTATTGGTATCGAAAGCATCTAAATAGGTAAATACTACGTTGCCTTCAACCTGACCCGGATCTTCAATACGCAAGTGATTTGGATCGGTATACATTGCATTCACGGCTTTCTTGATGTCTTTATCCGAAGCGTCCAGCACAATGGTGTTGCCCAAAGATTTCGACATTTTGGCTTTACCATCGAAGCCTGGTAAACGGCCAACATTAGACAGCAGTGCTTTACATTCTGGAAGCAGCTCACGACCTACCTGACGGTTCAGACGACGCACGATTTCGTTGGTCTGTTCGATCATTGGGATCTGGTCTTCACCTACTGGAACTACAGTAGCTTTAAAAGCGGTAATGTCAGCCGCTTGTGCCACCGGGTAGCACAGGAAACCTGCCGGAATGTCACGCTCAAAGCCACGCATCTGGATTTCAGATTTAATGGTCGGGTTGCGTTCCAGACGCGACACCGTGACAAAGTTGAGATACAGCATGGTCAGTTCATTCAATGCTGGCAAGCATGACTGCACACAAATTGTCGTTTTGGTTGGATCAATACCTACCGCCAAGTAATCAGTGGCAACTTCAATAATATTGCGACGTACTTTTTCAAAGTTATCGGCGTTATCGGTTAAAGCCTGAGCATCAGCAAGGAGAAGATGTTGATGGTGAGAATCCTGCAATCCAACACGTGAACGTAAAGAACCTACAAAATGACCTAAATGAAGTTGTCCGGTTGGGCGGTCGCCCGTCAAAATAACAGGACGATTGTCTTGATTACTCATTATCTCTCTATTCCAAAGTAGTTAGGACTACACGTATATGCTGATGAATGGCCTTATTGTACGGCATAATGTTTTTGAATGTCAGGCACTATAAAAACAGATCATTGAAAAAATACGAAGAATTTAATGATCTTGATACAGTTTTTTTAAATATTTATCTTTAAAATGCAGAATAGAGACATTAAGGATAACAAGAATGGCGAGTAGCTTATTAATATTATTNNCAGCAGGTCAGTGGAGTACGTGCTGAACGTGAACTGCCTGTGGTTTGGGGAGTTGCAAAAGGTTCTTTTATAAATAAATTAATTCTTGTGCCTTTAGCCTTATTGATTAGTGTGGTTGCACCGTGGCTCATCAATCCTTTATTGATGATTGGCGGGCTGTTTCTGTGTTATGAAGGTGTAGAAAAAGTCCTGCACAGTTTGCATCATAAAAAAGCCAAAACCAAAGAAGCTGCTGAAACAGAATTTACGGCTATTGAAACCGATTTAGCCAAGTTCGAGAAAGAAAAAATTAAGGGTGCAATTCGTACCGATTTTATTTTGTCGGCTGAAATTGTGGTGATTTCATTGGGTACAGTGGCTACAGCGACTTTTATGAATAAAGTGATCGTACTGTCAATTATTGCAATCGTCATGACTGTGGGTGTGTATGGTTTTGTCGCCATGATTGTCAAAATTGATGATCTGGGATTGTACTTAACCGAGCAGGCATCAAGTTTTAAACAAAGCGTAGGACGCGGTTTATTGGCTTTTGCGCCAAAATTAATGAAAACCCTGACCATTGTCGGAACCATTGCCATGTTCCTGGTCGGTGGCGGAATTATTACCCATACCATTCCGTGGTTTCATCATTTAACTGAAAATTCGGTCGATCACGTTCAACACATTCCCACAGTGGGAAATATTATTGGTGCAGTTACTCCGACCTTAATTAATCTGGTGATTGGTTTTATTGCTGGATTATTGGTTTTAATGGTGATTGCTCTCATTCAAAAATTCAAGCCGAAGTCAAAGCAAGCTTAATCAGTAAAAGCTCGCTAAAATGAAGCTCAAAAGTCAACTATAAGGAATATCACTATGCGCTGGAAAGGACGTCGTGTAAGTACCAATGTAGAAGACCGTCGCGGTGGTGCCGGAGCTAAAGCAGGTGGTGTCAGTATTTTAGGGCTTGTGGTTGCTTTTGTGGCGTGGAAGTTTTTTGGGGTCGATCCTCAACAAGCCTATCAAGCGACCAAACAAGTCACCTCACAATCACAGCTGGCTGAAACTCGCGGCTTGGAGAA
>DKLL01000111.1 GCA_002455755.1 Acinetobacter sp. UBA6641 | reverse complement strand
CCCGCTCATATCGGATGCCCCGGCAGACTGGGCGGTAACCACACTTCCTAGACCACGCCCACCGAGAATATAATCCGAGAAGTCAGTGGTGGCTTTATAGGCATACAGCCCTATACCGACCATGGCAATGATATATAAAATAAATGTGATTAATGTCGGGTTCAGTTGACTCATTTGCCCATCCTTGTGTCCTTAGAAATACATCTGTCCAAGATGAATTTTTATCCATATTCAGTAAGGCGCTGATTCAAACATAAAATTGAAATTACCTTCTGTAACATTTCTAGGGGATTTAATGACATGTTGTGTAGCGGAATGTATTTTTAGATACAAAGTAAAAAAGATAGTAAAATCAATTTATTATAAATATGGTGTTTAATGTCATTCATCTTGTTCAGAGAATTGTCTACTGTGAATCAAGAATCGGCCTTAAATCTTTTTAAGCTTAATTTTTTGATGAAAAAAATGGGAAGCGGAAGTGTAGTTACAAGTGCTTACACTAGCTACAAAGCTGCTGTAATTCGTTATAGAGCCTTGCCAAATAAATATCTTTTTACAATATTCAAAATACAGCAAAGCTTTAATATTTTTCAATTGCACAATTCTAGTGCATACATGTGAGTATATTTAAAGTGTCTATAGTTCAAAGCGATAATACAAGAATAGAACGTGATTTGTTGGGAGCAAAGGAAGTTCCAGCAGCATGTTATTACGGCATTCATACTTTAAGAGCTTTAGAGAATTTTCAAATCTCTAATCAGAAAGTCGGAAATCAGCCGCATTTTATTCGGGCTTTGGCGCAGGTTAAAAAAGCTTCGGCACAAACCAATTTAAAATTTAGCAAAATTTCGGAACAAGTCAGCCAGGTAATTCAGTTGGCGTGTAATGAACTCATCGAATTTCCGGAAAAATGGAGTGAGGCTTTTCCTCTGGATATTTATCAGGGAGGAGCCGGAACTTCGATTAATATGAATACCAATGAGGTATTGGCCAATATTGCTTTGGAGCATTTAGGCTTTCATAAAGGGCAATACGAACATATTCATCCCAATGATCATGTCAATAAATCCCAATCCACCAATGACGTCTATCCGACGGCACTACGCTTGGCGACTTATTATAGTCTGGATGATTTATTGCAGTCGATTCAAAAACTGATCGATACTCTACAGATCAAGGTTGCAGAATTTCAGTTTGTATTAAAAATGGGGCGTACCCAGTTGCAGGATGCTGTTCCGATGACTTTGGNNTACCCGTGAGCTATTGCTGGAAGTCAATCTGGGAGCAACGGCAATTGGTACCGGAGTAAATACTCCGAAAGGCTATGCTTATCAAGCGGTTCAGGCTTTAAGCCAGGTTACCGGACTAAAGCTGATTGGTGCGGAAGACTATGTCGAAGCCACCAGCGATTGCGGCGTATTCATTATTTTATCCAGCACCCTGAAACGGCTGGCAGTCAAACTTTCAAAAATCTGTAATGACTTGCGCTTATTGAGTTCAGGACCGCGTACAGGTTTAGCAGAAATTCGCTTACCTGAATTGCAGGCGGGTTCATCCATTATGCCGGCCAAAATCAATCCGGTCATTCCTGAAGTGGTGAATCAGATTGCCTATAAAGTGATTGGCAATGATCTAACCGTGACCATGGCGGCAGAAGCGGGACAGTTACAGTTAAATGTGATGGAACCGGTCATCGCACTTTCAATGAATGAATCCATTGAATTACTGACAAAAGCCATTTCGAGTCTGGATAGTAAATGTATTCAGGGCATTCAGGCCAATGAACAGGTGTGTTATGACGCTGTGATGCGCAGTGTCGGANNCGGCAAGCAATGTATTGTTGAAAATAAAACCATTCAACAGGTCGTATTAGAGCAGGAATTACTCACACAAGAACAATTAGATGAAATCTTTGCTTTTAACAATCTGGTGTCAGAAGTGAGTTTGCAACATGAGTCATTAGCACAAGTCAGCTAATGGCTTCGTTAGAGAAAGTCTAACCGTAGAGTTGTTGTAAAATTCAAAAAGCTGAAAAGCGGGTAATTTAAGTTACTCGCTTTTTTATAAAAATAATCATCAACACAGGGTTGCTCGGAGTTAAAATAGACATGATTTAAAATAGTTGTAATACTTATGCTGAAGAAACTTGCCGGACTTTTTACAAGTTCAGGACTGTACAAAAGTTCTAAACCTTCTCCTGAACAGCTGTTCCTGGAAGAAAATAATATCCAATTCAATCAGGAACAGGGCTATATCGTCGATGGCATTATTCTTAATGAATGGTCAGAACGGCTATCTTATTTTTCCAATCGCAAATTAAATACGTTTGATGATTTAAAAGCATTGTACTTCACTGCCATGATTATCAATGAGAAAATTGATCTGGAAATTGCCAATCAACGTTTTGTAACGCGTTTGGGCAATAATGAGGAAAATCTGTTGCAGTTAAAGCAGGTGATCAAAAAGCTGAATGACTATTATCGCAACTTTAAACGCGAAAAATAATTGGCTTATCCGGTTTGAGTACATGACTTTTAAAAGGATTTTTCAGTCATGATTTGTTGAATATAAAAATAACTCAACCAGCAAAAAACCCATGTTAAGATACAGCTCATGTCATTTAGACCAAAAGCTATATACATGTTCCAACAAGAAATTTCCCAATTAAATCTGCAGCAATTAAAAGCAGGCGAAAAACGCTGGGTCGGTAATTTGCAAGGCTCATCAGCCGCCTTATTGTTTAAAGAAATTGCCACGCAAAATAAGCAATTGTTCATTGTAATTGCCAGAAATAACCAGCACTTGGGACAGTTGGAAAGTGAACTGGAATTTTATGGCATAAAACCGACCATTTTCCCGGATTGGGAAATTTTGCCTTATGACAGATTGTCGCCACATCAGGATATTGTATCAGAGCGTCTTTCGATTTTATCGAACATGCCGAAGCAAGGTGTGTTGCTTTTATCTGCATCCACTTTAGCACAACGTGTTGCGCCTACCTCATGGGTGCTGGGTGAACATTTCGATATTAAAGTAGGGCAGAAATTTGAGCTGGAACAGCAAAAACTGCGTTTGATTCAAGCGGGCTATCATCTGGTTGATACGGTGTATGATCATGGTGAATTTGCGGTACGCGGCAGCATTATGGATATTTATGCATCCGGACAAAATTCACCGATCCGTATCGATTTATTTGATGATGAAATTGATAGCTTAAAATTCTTTGATCCTGAAACGCAAAGAACCACACAAACGCTACAACAGTTTTCTGTCTTGCCTGCCAAGGAATTTCCACTCAAAGAAGGACGGGCGACGTTCCGTGACCGTTATGCGGAGAGTTTCCCGACGGCAAATCCCAAGAAAAATCCAATGTACCAGGATGTTCTGGAAGGCATTGCATCTCCAGGGCTGGAGTTTTATTTCCCTTTATTTTTCACCAAAGAGGCGATGCAAACTCAAAGTACCCTGATGGCGTACTTACCCAGGAATGGCATTGTCATTACAGATAAGCATCTGGATGACGGTTTAGCCAGTTTTTGGAAGGATGTGGTTCGACGTTATGAAGACCGCCGCCATAATGTCGATCATCCTATTCTTGTACCCGAAGAAATATTTCTGCAACCGAATCAGGTATTGGAACAACTGAACCACTTTGCCAGAATCATTGCATCTTCAGAAGAATTTGTAGATAAAACCGGGGTGCTTAATCTTGATACCGAATTACCCCCGCGTTTACCCGTAGACCCAAAACAGGAAAAACCGTTCTCTGCGGTTAAAAAATATATTGATGCCGCCAATCATCCAGTGCTGTTGGTGGCCGAAAGTGCGG
>DKLL01000190.1:2857-10021 GCA_002455755.1 Acinetobacter sp. UBA6641 | reverse complement strand
GAGAGGTTTCTATGGAAAAAAGCCCCTCATCCTGGCCTTCTCCCTGAGTCATATATGGCGCAACAGAAGGAACTTCCCAATTTAATTTGACTACTTTCTAATGATCATTTTTTGATTTATGAAAGTCTATTAATAAATGATCATAAAGTGATTGTGACCGGATATTGAGATAAACAGGATTGCAATCCAAACATAAAAAAGACCGCTGTTATAGCGGCCTCCTGGTTGATATCTAAATTAGAAGTTATATTCCATACCTAGACCAATCACAGTTTTCGTATCATCTTTTGCTAACCAGTCACGCTTCTGTTGACCAACCACACCATAGACGCGGGCTTGTTTATTAATTTGATAATCTGCCCCTAAGCCATAAAGGTCTTGTTTACGGTCATCACGACCATCAGATTGAGTGGTCGCAGAAATATATTCAGCTTTTAACTTAATCGGTGTAGATGGAATGATATAAGCAGCGGTGAGACCATATGCATCTTCTTGAAGGCCTTTATACGACGTTACCACAGCAGGAGTGCCCGCTGTTGTTGTTACCGAATCGTCAGTAGGTTGAGCTGTCTGCCAAAGCGCTCCAAAAACCAGACCATCAACACCGGCTTTAGTTAAATCTACCGAGCCAGTCACACGAATGGCATCTGTATAAATGTTGGATAGGCTATACGCGCTATATTTAGAAGCAACACCAAAGTTACCAGCCACAGCAGCAGCCAAGCCTAGGTTTTTGTTGTCATATGTAAGCGATGTTGAAACACCGTCCCCAAAACCATCACGGCTGCCTTGGTAACCTGCTGTTGAACTGTCTGCAGTCGAGGATTCTTCACCTTGCTGGAACATGATGTTGAAACCTAACCCACCTAATAATTTTTTGTCGATTTCAACACCAATCACGTTGTTCAAACGATCTTCACCTGCTAAAACTGAAGTCATGTCCAGTTCAGTGTGGTCGTTGAAAATATCCTGGTTATTGCCCGCAGCAGTTTTGAAGTAAGAATCGAATTTACCTACTTTTAAAGTAGCGATACCATCTGATTTGATCCCGATATAACGGTTACGTGCGTTTAGGTCTACATCTGAACCTGAACCATCAGTTGCAATTGCCCATTCAGCTAAATAAACAGCAGATAATTTATCAGTAAGTTTTTCTTCACCCTTAATGCCTATGCGTGAAGAGTTAGAGTTTAATTTAGTAACGCTTTCGTCTTTGAAGCCATTTTTATCAATTTGATCTAAAGTAACATTGAGCTTACCGTACAATGTTGGTGCTGCTTGCGCTGCACTGACGCTTAAGGTTGCTACTGTAGCAGCGAGAAGCAATTTTTTCATCGAAATTTCTCCAAAACACTTTTATGAGGCTGTTGCCCTGTCGACTCTTTTTTATAGTTTGCTTGTGTACAAAAATTTACAAAAGCTCACCAACTTGCTAAGCAGTATCTGCAAACTTTATGACGGGGAAGTGAAAGATAGATGACAGTTTTATGACGAAGAATTCTAAGTAAATTAATAATTTTTATTATTTTTCAATTATTTAATTTTTAGTTAAAATTTATGAGCTAGATTTGTTTAATCGCAGAGATAAAAAAATGGAGCCGAAGCTCCATTTTTGACAAGTTAAAATTTTAGTGAATTTTAAAGTTCAGCTTTAATTTTTTCAGCCAGCGCTTTAATTTTTTCCTGATCACCCATATGCAAGGCATGTTTTCCAAGTTCATGCACTGAACTTGGAATGAGGTGAAAGTGAACATGCGGAACCGTTTGACCAGCAGATGCACCTGAGAGTTGCATCAGTACAATACCTTGAACATCGAGTGCTATTTTCATCGCTTGAGCAATTTTTTGCACAATTTGAATGGTATAGGCTGCTGCATCAGGGGGCAGATCAAGCAAGGTCACAGCAGGTATTTTCGGGATGACCAAGGTATGACCTTCAGCCTGGGGCATGATGTCCATAAAAGCCAGGACCTGTTCGTCTTCATACACTTTAATTGCAGGAAGTTCGTTGCGAATAATTCGTGCAAAAATATTTTGATCATCGTAAAGCATAGCGAGTCCTTAGAAAGAAAATGAAGAGCTGTAATTATTTACAGNNAGTCCTTGGAAAGAAAATGGTGGAGCTGTAATTATTTACAGCTCAATTCTTTCTGACGATCTTTGATGGCGTCAAGTCGTTGTTGCTCTTTTTCTGAAAATTTTGGCTTGGTTGTATAGCAGTTATCATTGCCATACTTCGCCTTGGCTTCAGCATCTTTAAAGCAAAAACCTTTAGAAGCATAAATGACATCATGGTCATTTTTCAACTTTTGACATTCTTGCTCGGCCGTTGCGGCAAATGCCGTTGCCCCGAAAAAAGTTGCAAAACTTGCAAACATTGCAACAGTAAACTTAGTCATGAGGTTTTCCTCTGTTGGAACATTGTGTATGACACATCATCACAATATTAGGTTTAATTATGATTATTCAATGGCGAGTTATTACTCAAGTGTAATTTTACTCCATGATTCATACATTTTTACAGCGCTAGAAAAGTCACTGTCTTTTTCTGCTAAATTGCTGGCTGACTGAATCAGGCTTTGCGTTAGTGCAATTACCGGAGCCGACAGTTTAGCCTCACGAACCAGATCAAGGGCAATACCTGTATCCTTAGCCAATAAAGGTAGAGCAAAAGTTAACGGGAAGCTACGGTTTAACACCCTTTGTGGCAATACGGTTTCTGTGACGCCACTTTTACCGCTTGACGCATTAATGCAGTCTAAAGCTTGCTGCAGATTTACGCCATGTGCTTTTAGCGTGGTGAAACCTTCAGCGACTGAGCAAAGATTTACTGCCAATAANNTGAATCACCGACATGTTTAATCAGTTGACCAAAGGCCTGAATTGCAGGAAGGGCTTTTTCAAAAGCGGCAGCTTCACCACCAATCATGACCGTTAAAGTGCCATTTTCAGCACCAATGGTTTGGCCACTGACTGGTGCATCCAGAAAATCTACATCCAATGTTTTTAACTTCTGGCTGAGCTTTATGGCCGATTCGGGTATGCCGCTGGTGCAATCGACCCAGATTGCACCAGATTTAATGGTTGTACCGTTAATCAGCTCTTCCACGTCCTGACTGGTGGGCAAACATGAGAAAATAATATCGGCCTGAACTGCCTGTTCGAGTTCGACAGCCTGTGTGCCATATTCAGCTGCATGTTGTTTGGCTTTTTCGAAATTACGGTTCCAGACATAGACCGTACCGAAATGTTGAGGTAGATGTGCTGCCATACGGTAACCCATAGCACCTAAGCCGATAAATGCAACTGACTGAATCATGATGTATCCTTTATATTTTGCTCGATCGCTGTTTAAGCCAGGTGGTCATGAAAGGCCAGAACTCGTTGGCACTTGACTGGCTGGACATGAGTCCCAAATGACCGCCGGGAATAAGAGTAAACGTGACATCCTTGCTATTTGTCAATTCAATTAAAGGCTTAACGGCATCTTCAGAAACAATCTGATCGCTACGACCCGCACCCACCAGTAAAGAGCACGCTATATTTTTTAATTCGATATTCTTATCTTGTAAGGTAATAACACCGTTTTTAAGCGGATTTTGTAGCCATACATTAAAAATCATGTCCTGATTGATACCCCCAGGATAGTCAATCATTCGGTTCAGGAAATTGCCCATGGTGGCATGTTCGTATAAGGCTTGCGGGTTATCGAGGTTTGCTAAAAGCTGCTTTTGGCTTTGTATCCATCCCACAGGATCAATAATTTTAAAGCCGAGCGAGTTAAGTATGCCGGGGCTGTGGATTAGATGTTTGGGTACAGTGCCTGAATAAATCTTGTTTTGCAGGGCTTTATTTTTGGCAATCAGCTGATTGACCTTTTGAAACAGTTTGCCGGTACGACCCGAGGCATGACTGTCTACCGGACTGCCCAAGACAATCAAATTTTTAACGTGGTTCGGTTTATGCAATGCGCAATACAGCATCACAAATACACCTGCCATACTCCAGCCATGCAGTGAAATTTCATCGCTGCTGGAATGCTGACGGATTTGTTCAATGCAATGTGGAATGGCATCGTCAATAAATGACATGAAATTCAGGAAGCGATCTTTATAGCTGTATTGACCCCATTCGACTAAATAGACATCAAAGCCACTATGTTGAAAGTGTTTCACCAGTGAGCGGTAAGGGTACAGGTCATAAATTGCCATGTTGATCGCAAGTGGAGCAATAAAGACCAGAGGTTCTTTATACTGTTTATCTGGGGAGGCGTAATAGCGCACACGGGTTTGTTTATACTCTGCAATGACTTCATAGGGCGTAGTTTGTGATAAAACCAGTGATTTTGAATTGAATAAAGTCGTTGACAGGTTTTTGAGTTTGCTTTTGTGTTTAGCCATTCTATTTTTAACTTGAATCATTGCTGGTGCTACTACCCTGGGAGTGGATTGATCGAAGTGTAGACGATATTTATGCATTATACCTTGACCTTAAATGCCATAGGCGCTCAAAATGTTGGCAATTATCAGTAAAGGCAGCAGGACAGGGTAGCAAAGATGAGCCAACAAGACGACCTTGAATACCAATTAGATACTTTAGCCATTCGAACAGGTCATACACGCAGTTTTGAAGGTGTGCACGGCGAGCCAATTTTCCTGACCTCATCATTCGTCTATGAAAATGCAGCCGAGGCCGCAGCTAAGTTTTCCGGTCAGGAACCAGGAAATATTTATTCACGGTTTACCAATCCGACTGTAACGATGTTCGAAAAGCGTTTAGCTGCTTTAGAAGGTGCTGAACGTGCTGTGGCAACCAGTTCGGGTATGGCAGCGATTATGGCTGTGGCAATGTCATATTTGAAACTGGGTGATCATGTCATCTGTTCACGTGCAGTATTTGGTTCGACTGTATCTTTGTTCGAAAAATACGTGGTTAAATTTGGTGTCAGCGTTGATTTTGTTGATCTGACAGATGTGCAAGCATGGAAAAATGCCATCAAGCCTGAAACCAAGCTGTTATTTGTAGAATCTCCATCCAACCCGCTTGCTGAAGTTGCCGACATTCAAGCCCTGGCTGATCTTGCACATGCCCATGGTGCCTTGCTGGCGATTGATAACAGCTTCTGTACGCCAGTATTGCAACAACCGCTTAAATTTGGTGCGGACTTGGTGGTGTATTCGGCGACTAAATATCTTGATGGTCAAGGTCGTGCTTTAGGCGGCGCCGTGGTCGGTAACCATAAATTGCTTGAAGAAGTCTTTGGTTATGTGCGTACTACCGGACCATCGATGAGCCCATTTAATGCCTGGGTATTTTTGAAGGGCTTGGAAACTTTACGTTTGCGTATGCGTGAACATTCAGCAAGTGCACAGAAACTGGCTGAATTCCTGAATGCTCATCGAAACGTTGAAAAAGTGTATTACGCTGGCTTGCCTTCACATGTCGGTCATGAACTTGCAGCCAAACAGCAGACTGGTTTTGGCGGTATTGTTTCGTTTGAGGTAAAAGGTGGCCGTGAAGGGGCCTGGAAAGTCATCGACAACACCCAGTTTATTTCAATTACCGGTAACCTGGGCGACGTGAAGTCAACTATTACTCATCCAGCAACCACGACTCACAGTAAACTCTTAGCAGAAGCGAAAGAAGCTGCAGGGATTCGTGAAGGTTTAATTCGCGTATCTGTTGGTTTGGAAGATATTGATGATATTATTCACGACATTGGTCGTGGTTTAGATTTAATCTAATTTTATAGATATTCATTTAGAAATTGATGGTCCGGAGAATTTTATGAACATTAATATGTTGATGCAGCAAGCACAGCGCATGCAGAAAGATGTTGAAAACAACATGAAAAAAGCCAAAGAAGAATTGGCTCAAACTGAAGTTCATGCTGAAGCTGGCGGCGGTTTGGTTAAAGTGACCATGACTTGCCGTAACGTGGTAAAACGCATCGAGATTAATCCTGAGCTTTTGCAGGATGATGCAGATATGATTGAAGATTTGATTGCTGCTGCAATGAACGATGCTGCACGTCAAGCTGAAGCGATCTCTGAAGAAAAAATGAAATCTGCAAACTCGGGTATGGGCTTACCACCAGGCCTTGCTGGTTTATTTTAAGGACTATGCTCAGTGTTTAGCGATCGATTTGATCAGCTGGTACAGGCTTTACGTATTTTGCCAAGTGTTGGGCCAAAATCGGCTCAGCGCATGGCATTACACCTGATCATGAAAAACAGGGAAGGTGCAGTGGGGCTGGCACATGCCTTGAATGAAGCAGCGACTTATATTCACGAGTGTAGCGTCTGTCATTCACTGACTGAAAATGAAGTCTGTGATATCTGCCTTTCGCATGAACGTGATGATCAGTTACTTTGTGTGGTGGAATCACCGGCAGATGTGATGGCGATTGAGCAAAGTGGCAGTTTTCGTGGCAAGTATCATGTACTGGGTGGACATTTATCGCCACTTGACGGGATTGGGCCTGAAGAAATTGGTATTCCTTATCTGCTTCAGCGTTTAAGTCAAGGGGGTGTTTCTGAAGTCATTCTGGCCACCAATGCGACTGTAGAAGGACAGGCGACAGCACATTACCTGGTTGAAGCAACCAAACATTTGCCTGTTCAGATGACCCGGATTGCTCAAGGTGTTCCTCAAGGAGGAGAACTTGAATATGTGGATAGTCACACCTTAAGTCAGGCGGTACATAATCGTATGCGTATGAAATAAGTACTTAGGTGCTTATTTTGTCATTTATAATGCAAAACAAGACTTAAGTAACATTTATTTGAGTTTAATTAAAACTTATATAAAAAATATATAAAAAATGGTTGCCTTTTCAAAAAAATGCTTACATATAGAGAATATATGGATCAAATGTAAATTTAATCATATGTAAGTTTTATATATAGGTTAAAATGCATTTAAGAGAATCTGGTTTTTAGACTCGGTAATATGTTTCAGTTTATTCAGCAACAAAAAGATTTAGAAAATATTCTGCACTTGATGGGGCAAACATCCATTTATGGATTAGATACCGAATTCATCAAGGTTGACACGCTTTGGCCTAAACTCGGTGTATTTCAAATCAATGTTGCAGGTCAGGTTTTTCTACTTGATGGCACAAGTCTGGATTTGTCGGCATTCTGGAAAAAACTGTTTCATGCT
>DKLL01000190.1:992-2741 GCA_002455755.1 Acinetobacter sp. UBA6641 | reverse complement strand
ATTATCGCCATTCACGCCGTCAGTTGATGCAGTTACAGCAACTGGCAGTATGGCGTGAACAGATGGTTAAAGCACTGAATTATCCGCGTAGTTTTATTCTAAAAAACTCAACCATGATTGATCTGGTGGAAAAAAATCCACGCAATCCTTTCCAGTTATCGAGCATTAAAGATATTCGACAGAATATTGTGCGTGAATACGGCAAAACCATTCTGGATTTACTGAAATTCCTACCTGAGCAGGCAGAATGGCCACTACGTATGGCCCGTCCAATTCGCCATTCTTCTAAAGACATTGGTGAAAAAGTCGATAATGTCATTCAGGCTGTGGTGCAGGAAACCCAAGTCCCTAAAGAAGTATTGATGCGTAAAAAATGGCTCAATGCATTATACCAGCATGTGGTCTTTCATAATGACGAACAGGATTTACCTGCTTATCTGCTGGGCTGGCGTTATGAAATGCTGACCAAGCCCTTGATTGAAGTTTTACATGCAGATGAAAATTATCTGTCTATCCAAATGAAAGTGCTTGATTGATTTTTATCCATTTCGTTTAAAGAATTAACATTTATACAAAATCACGACTGATGCGTTAATAATCACTAATGTATCGGTCTTTTTTTTGCTGTATGCTTTGTCCTGAGTTTTAGGAGTACTGTTTCAACTATGCACTGTTCAATTTTTAAATCTAGCAAAAAAGATGAAATGTATCTTTACATCGCCCGCCCCGAAGCTGCTGAAAATGAAGCTGAGGCAGTCAATCCGCTGGAAGTTTTAGGNNAGCCAATCCGCTGGAAGTTTTACCGGAAGCGATGCGCGTTGCATTTGGACGTGCAACATTTGTCATGGATTTAGAGTTAACCGAAAGCCGTAAACTGGCACGTGTAAATGTCATGCATGTGATCGACTCGATTGAAACTAAAGGTTTCTTTATTCAAGTACCTCCAGAAGGGTTAATTAATCCTAATGCAGTTGCACCTGAAGGGCTGCGTGGCGCTTAACGGTTAATCAGGAGTTGTAACGATGAATGGTTTTTTTTCACTACTAGATTCAATTCCTGAAAATAGCATTGCTGTTACGGTATATCTGGTAGGAAGTCTGATTATTCTCTGGGCGTGGTATGCCATTGCAAAACGCTTACCTAAGCCGCTAGGTGGAATGACATGGCTCATCGGGTTTGCGATTTTACTCACGCCTACAGTTTCTGAAGGAAATAATGCTTCTATTGCCCCGGCTTTTTTCGGACTGTTATTTGGTATTTTAACCAAAGAAAAAGCTTTGATCTGGACAAATGCTTCTCTCATTCTCTTTGTAGTGGGGTTGGGTTTGATCATTGGTGCTTTATGGTCAAAATACATGGCCAACAAGGCAAAATTTGTCGCAAACAAAAATAGTTCACCGCTTTAGTAAAACAATAAGGTTAGATCATGTCTGTGGATACTCAACAATTTTCCGGTACAGATCAGTACATTGCTACTGATAGTTTAAAACTCGCTGTTAAAGCTGCACGTAGTCTGCAAAAGCCGCTTTTGGTTAAGGGTGAGCCAGGTACAGGCAAAACGCTACTTGCTGAACAGGTCGCAGAAAGCTTGGGGCTTAAACTGCTCACATGGCACATCAAGTCGACCACCAAGGCGCAGCAAGGCCTGTATGAATACGATGCGGTATCGCGTTTACGTGATAGCCAGTTAGGCGATGATCGTGTTTATGACATTAAAAACTACATCAAACCTGGAAAATTGTGGGAAGC
>DKLL01000190.1:0-959 GCA_002455755.1 Acinetobacter sp. UBA6641 | reverse complement strand
TTCCATTATATTGAATTCCCTGATGAAGCGACCATGCGCGAAATTATTGACGTGCATTTCCCGCAAGTGTCTGCAGCTTTGGTCAACGAAGCCTTGCAAGTTTTCTTCAAACTTCGCCAGATTCCGGGCTTAAAAAAACCGCCATCAACCTCTGAACTGATTGACTGGTTAAGCTTGCTGATGGCCGATGACATGCCGGAAGATATTCTGCGTAATCATGATAAATCGAAAGCGATTCCACCCTTGTATGGTGCATTGATTAAAAACGAGCAAGATGTACAGTTGCTTGAACGTTTAGCCTTTATGTCACGTCGCTAAGGGAGAAACACGCATGTTTGTGCGATTGTTTTATACCTTACGCAAATACGGTGTGCCGGTTTCAACACGTGAACTGATTGATCTGAATGAAGCAGTTGCTTCAGGGCTGGTTTTTGCCGATCAGGATGAATTCTATCAACTGGCGAAAACGGTCATGGTCAAAGATGAGCGTTTCTTTGACAAGTTTGATCGTGCCATGAAAGATTACTTTGATGGCATTTCCACTTTTGATCTGGACGATTTGCTCAATCAGGTGCATAAACTGCCGAAAGACTGGTTTGACCTGGAACTGCTGGAAAAGCATCTCACCCCTGAACAACGCGAAGAACTGAAAAAAGCCGGTTCGCTGGAAGAATTGATGAAGATGCTGGAAGAACGTCTTCGCGAGCAGCACAAGAAGCATCAGGGTGGTAACAAGATGATTGGTACTGGTGGCACATCGCCATTTGGAGCCTATGGTGATCATCCTGAAGGCGTGCGGATTGGCGGACCGGGACGTAAACGCTCTGCCGTTAAAGTCTGGGAACAGCGTAAATACCAAAACCTGGATGATGAACAGATTTTAGGTACCCGACAAATGCAGATGGCACTCCGCCGTTTACGCAAGTTTGCCCGTCAGGGTGCAGCTGAAGAGCTGGATA
>DKLL01000021.1 GCA_002455755.1 Acinetobacter sp. UBA6641 | reverse complement strand
TCCCCATCATACGGGGCTGTAACGGATCTTTTAAACGGACAAAACGCAGAAACTCAGGATTGTGGTTATTGCGTCTAAAATGTCTCGGCACCTGACGCTTAATGCGCCGGATAATGCCCAGACCCACCGAATTATGCCACCATGCAGACTTGGCTGGTCGAAGCAGCGGTGAAAGCAATAACACACGGTCTACATAGGGATTTTCACGACGCTGGGCGAATTCAAGCAGATGATGCATCCAGATGGCGCCTCCCGTACTTTGCCCGATGCCTAACCAGGGTTTCGGTAATTGTTCGGCATTTTTAATGTAATGATAAACGGCATGTAATACCTGCTGGTAATGATCAAAATTCTTGATATTTGCCGGTGAACCGTTACTGAGGCCATGACCTGGTAAGTCATAAGTAATTACGCTAAAACCCTGTTCTAGCAATTCACGAATAATCGGCTGGTAAATTCCGCTATGTTCCAGATAGCCATGCAGTAAAAATACCGTTCCGCGTATTTTCGGCAAGGCAATTTTTTCCAGATGTGGTTGAAACACCTGTACATGCAATTTAAACAAAGGCATTTGTACATAGCCTTGCCAATGCTCACAATCCAGCAGATGTAAACCATATAACTGGCGATAGGCCTGAATTTCGACTGAAGGCTGATAAGGCTTGTTCAGATTTAATGCTTCAAGTAACTGAGGTGTGGTTTCACGGCTTGGAACGGGTAAATCCAGCTGTTTTAAAATGGCAGGATTTAAGAATGGAATATCGGGCATTAAGGTACCTCTCGGCAATCACTGGAACCAAACCAGATATCACGGATAGTGGCTAACATTTCATAATTGGCACGGCGACTATGATCATAATTCTGTTCACTTGGACGCCACTTGGTCAATTGAGTCGGCATGGGTGCTTCTACGGGTACAGTTTCAATACCATTCAATGCAAATAAACGACGGGTACGCGGCATATGATAACGGTCAGTAATCAAAATCACCCGTGGAGCTCCGCCTTTTTTCTGCAACAATAACGAGCTAAAACGGGAATTTTCACAGGTATTCATACTGCGGTCTTCCAGCAGTTTCGCATCGACATTATATGCCTTTAACCAGCGCTGCATATAAGGTGCTTCTACACCACTCAGCACAATCGGTAAACGATACTGCTGTTCAATGGCTAAGGTTTTTTCCAGGCGCAGACGGGTATATTTGTTTACTACTATATCCTTTCTGTTTTTATCCAGTGTTAGCCCGCCACCCAGCACCACAATCGCATAGGGTTTAGAACTTTGTGGCTGTGATTGTTCATTTTGCTCCTGAATCAGGGCAATATCCTGATAGATGGTTTCATCGACAGCTTCGCTGGCCACCTTTTCCTGTTCTATTTCATGCGTTCGCAGAAAATCCAGATATTTTTCCATTAACGCTTTATTTTCAGTACTGTTCAAATCCAGCAAATCTTTTACCGTTTGGGCAGGATCTTCTGCTTCAGATGCAGCATCAACCGGCTTTGCCAGCAGCGGAACTTGCGGTTTGTCCTGTTCTTCTTTCTCCTTGATCTGGGCATCTTCAATGGTTTGTTGCAAGGCTTTGTAACGCGCCTGAATCAATACCAGATCCTGTGAATTATGCGATTTGATTGCCTCTTCCATCAATTTGAGATAGGCCTGACGGGCAATCCAGACTCTGGAACCAGGCTCCAGATTTTCATGTTCACTCAAGGCTGCCATTTGCTGGCTTTTTGCCGCCACCTGATTCACTTCGACAGGCACGAAACTGTTCAGCGCACTCACTACCCAACCAGAATAAAAGGGTGAATAAAGCAAAACCATGAAACAGCCGAACAGTACAAATAGCACTGAAGCTAGTTGTACCAGTCGTACCATCCAATGCGATTTCGCCATCATTTTTATTCCATGTGTGAACGAATTAAACCGGTTTCATCAAACAGCACCGGTTCAGGCTCTAACAAAATATCAAATTTTTGCTGCACATCATGCTGTACAGCTTGGTAGGTAGCTTGAACATCCGCCAGATCGGCCTGATCATAATTCACCAGCACCAGGGCTTGCTTATGAAACATACCCACCATGCCCAGTTTTTTACCCTTCCAGCCCGATTGATCGATCAACCAGCCTGCTGCAATTTTAACGCCACCTTTGGCCTGAGGATAATGGGGTAATTGTGGAAATGTCTGTGCTAAATGGTCAAAAAGCTGTTCAGAAATAATCGGATTTTTAAAGAAACTTCCCACATTAGGATATTCTTTTGGATCTGGCAATTTGCTTTGACGAATCTGAATCACTTGTTTTTGCAGGTTTTCAGCCGTCTGATCCTCACCTACCGCCTGCTTAAGATCACCATAATTCAGCATTAAATGTGCTTGCTTAAGCAATTTAAAAGTCACATGAGTAATCACAAAACGATTTGGATCGTCTTTAAAAATACTATGCCGATAGGAAAAGTGACAATCTTGAGCCAGAATCGTGCTGAATTGTTCCAGCTGACGATCATAGACTTGAACCGACTCGATAAACTCGCCCACTTCTACTCCATAGGCACCAATATTCTGTACCGGAGACGCACCCACCAGACCTGGAATGAGCGCCAGATTTTGCAGGCCGTATAAGTGATTCTCTGTAGTCCATAACACGAAATCATGCCAGACTTGCCCAGCCCCCACGCGAATGGTTCTGCTGTGTTCATCTTCTCGAATATCTTCAATGCCCTGAATATCCATATGAATAACCAGCGCATTGATTTTTTTAGCTAAAAGCATGTTACTGCCGCCAGACAGAATCAAGACATTATGTTGCTGCTGTTTGGCATAATTTAAGGCATCGACCAGTTCAGCTGTAGATTGCACTTTGCAGTAATGTGATGCTGTCGCATCAAGACTTAAGGTATTAAAAGGCTTAAGTTGAATTTGAGTTTGAATATTCATGTGCTTAAACCTTTATTTCACATCGATCTGTTGTTTGAACTGCTGTTTGAAAATGCCGACCCAAGCCAGACTGCTCGATTCACACTGATCAAGTACACGTTCAAAGCCCTCTGTCCCGCCATAATAAGGATCTGGCAAAGCCTGTTTGGGATAGTTGTGATCGTATTCACTCATCAATGCAATTTTTGCCCGAATTTGACTGGTAGCATAGACCGTTTCAGCCTGTTGTAAAAGTGCTTGAATATTGGATAAATTTTCATGATCCATCGCCAGAATAAGATCAAATTCAAGAAAATCTTGCAGTTTTAGCTGGCGCGCCCTTAATGATGATAAATCATAACCACGTTTCAAGGCGTGTTTCTGGCTACGCTCATCTGGGGCTTTTCCAGGATGGTAATTACTGGTTCCTGCGGAGTCGATCATAATATTCAGTTGCTGTTTATCACAAAAATGTCTAAGTACAGGTTCTGCCGTAGGAGAGCGACAAATATTCCCTAAACATACACATAACACCTTATAGGGCGTTTTGGATGACATAACAACCTCAATTACTGCTTTATTTTCAGGTGTCTTATGTTAAGTTATTTACAGGATGAATCCTATAGAACACTAAAACAATAATCTTGATTTTGATATCAAAAAGGAAGCAATAGATGAGCCATTTTCAATTTCAAACCGTCTCGAATATTATTTCAGGACTGGGCTCGATCTATGAGTTAAAGCCATTATTACAACAGCATTCTTATAAAAAACTGCTACTGATCACCGATGCTGGCATGATTCAGCAGCAACTGCATGTACCAATTATAGAAATTTTAGAAACAATTCGACTGCCCTATGCGATCTATTCCAACGTTCAGGCTGATCCACCTGAACATATTGTACTGGACGCCGTACAATTTGCCAAAAATGAAAAAGCAGACATCATATTAGGGTTCGGAGGTGGCAGTTCACTGGATGTCGCCAAAATCATTGCGGTTCTGGCCCACCCGCAGCAACAGCAAAGTTTACAGGACTTATATGGCGTAAATAATGCCAAACATCCCAGATTACCGCTGTTTTTAGTTCCCACCACAGCAGGTACGGGTTCTGAAGTTACCCCGATCTCGATTGTCACCACGGGTGAAACCACCAAAACCGGTATCGTCTCGCCAGTTTTACTTGCTGATGTCGCCATTTTGGATGCAACTTTTACTCAAGACTTACCTGCACATATCACCGCTGCAACCGGCATCGATGCAATGGTACATGCAATTGAAGCCTATACCTCAAAAATCAAAAAGAATCCCTATGCCGATATGTTGGCCAAGCAGGCACTTAGATTACTCAATAAAAATCTAAGTTCGGTGTTAAAAGATGGTCAGGACTTAGAAGCACGGCAGAATATGCTGGTCGGTTCCATGCTCGCCGGCCAGGCCTTTGCCAATGCTCCTGTCNNNCTCTTTATTGATCATATGCAGAATCATTTAGATAAAAGTGGTCTGATTTTAAGGCTGAAAGATTTAAGTATTCCTGAAAATATGCTTGAGCAACTGGCCAATGACGCGATGCTACAAACCCGACTTTTACAAAATAATCCGCGTCAACTCCAGTTGCAGGATGCCCGACAAATTTATGAAGCTATTTATGCATAATTTATTTTTGTTTATCTTCATATCATTTTTAAAAATAAATTTTAGCAGGTATT
>DKLL01000022.1:9688-9964 GCA_002455755.1 Acinetobacter sp. UBA6641 | reverse complement strand
TCAACTTTAACTTCAGCCTGATGCGGCTGTAGTTCTCCGGCATCAAACTGATAGGGCTCTAGTGCTGCACTTGCCTGCATCGCTGCATAGGCATGAATGATATTGTGACTCATAGCAAAATCCTTTGATGATCATTTTAATGATGAACTTGTTTTAAACGCGCAGTGATTTTCATGGTCATTGACCATACCCACAGCCTGCATAAAAGCATAACAGGTGGTGGGTCCTACAAATTTAAACCCCTTCTGTTTTAAGGCTTTTGAAAGTGCAAGACTA
>DKLL01000022.1:1575-9579 GCA_002455755.1 Acinetobacter sp. UBA6641 | reverse complement strand
TTATAGCTTAAATTCAGTCCATTGATCGTGCTGGTTATCCCAGTAATACAGTTCGGCCTGCGCTAAATCAGTGAACTGAATCCACATGTCCTTACCGGCTTTTTCTGCAAAACCGGTGCTGATCAAAAGCGCTTCTTCGGTAATTTCCATCACCCAGCCCTGGTGGGTTTGTCCCGCCAAAACAATTTTTTGTTGATTGCCTGATTCAGCAAATTCGACCAAACGATTGATCAACGCTTCTGACATGAATAGTTCCTAAAAAATTAACGTAAATACGGATAGGGATTGACCACACCACGACCCTTGCCCTCGAGGTAAATAGCATAATGTAAATGCGGTGCCGTATGACGTGCATTGCCGGTATTGCCGACATAACCAATCAGATCACCTTTTTTGACATAATCACCGACACTTAGGCCGCGTTTATGCTCATCGAGATGGGCATAGTAATGCCAGCTTCCCCCGGGTCCCAGAATCCAAACCACTTTACCACCCAAATTGTTATTGCGTAAATCGGCAATCAGGCCTTCTGTGGCACTCAGCACTTTTGTTCCACGTGGAGCCATAATATCAATGCCTTCATGGGTACGGCCACTACTGCGGGAAGCGCCCCAGGTATCCTTTAACTGTTTGGCTTTGACATTTTTTACCGGAATAGGCAGGGATGATTTCAGCTGCATACTTTTCAGCTTTTGTACCTGGGCCGGGGGCAGGGGGGGAGTGGAAGGTTTTTGCGGCGTCGAGGTACATGCCGCAATCCACAAAATGCTCAAACCCAAAACTAAGGTCGAAAGAAAACGTAGCATGGAACATCCTTTTTTCATACTTATGACTATGAAAATTCTTTTAAAGTTTTAGGCCTGACTATGTCATAAATTTACTACAGAGATCAATTTTTTCATCGCAGTGGGCAGGCCCATTGCGGTTGCGCTTTGTGGACTTAACCAGGTGCCATGCAGTTCAATAGCAAGATGTTCCTGCTGGTCCGCCTCGACTTCAAAGCAGAAGGCTTCCAGTTGCCAGGTAAAGTGAGTAAAACTATGCGTGATTTGCGCTCGTTGGATGAGTTTTTTTAGACCTAAAGATTGGCACAGTTGTTCAAATTCGGCAGCATCTTCAATAATGGGAAGACACCATAAGCCCCCCCACAGTCCGCTATTGGGGCGCTGCTGCCATAACCATTGACCGTTAGACTGAATCAGTAAAACCTGTGCTGATTTTACCGGCACAGGTTTTTTGGCTTTTTTAAACGGCAGTTCGGTTTCCAGTCCCTGTTGATGGGCTTTACAGTGCTGTTGCATCGGGCAATATAAACAGAGCGGTTTTTTCGGAGTACAGATAGTCGCACCCAGATCCATAATGGCCTGGGTATAGTCATGATTGCGCTCAACTGGACAAAGCTGTTCTGCCAGTTGCCACATGGCACGTTCATGCACCGGTTTGGACAGATCGTCTTCAATGGCAAAGAAACGCGCCAATACCCGTTTGACATTGCCATCCATAATCACGCCGTACTGACGCAAACCCAGCGACATCAATGCCCCTGCAGTGGAAGGGCCAATTCCGGGAAGTTCCATCCATTCCTCGCGTGTGGAGGGGAAATGGCCGTGATGCGCAACAATGGCTGCAGCCTTATGCAAATTCCGGGCGCGGGCATAGTAACCCAGACCGGCCCAATACGGTGCCACATCATCCCAACTGGCCTGTCCCAAATCTTCAACTGTGGGAAAGCGTTCGATAAAACGCTCAAAATATTGCAGCACAGTTTTCACTTGGGTTTGCTGTAACATGATTTCAGAGACCCAGACTTTATAAGGATCGTCTACCACTTGCCAGGGCAAATCATGACGACCATGTACATCAAACCAGGAAAGCAGGGCATCGGCAAAAGAAAACTGTGACATGTGAACCGTAGCATGGGAATAGATGAATAGTATAACGAAAATTGCGCAGTACTGCGGCAGTGATGGAAGCAAAAAAATGATGCCGAAGCATCATTTTTTGATTGATAGAGCCCAGTCCATTTTATTCGCTGGCCATGCCCCAACGCTCATCAAGTTTCAATGTCTGGCCTTCATAGCGTGGAATAATATGAATATGCAGATGTTCATCCGCCTGACCAAATACCGAACCATCATTAAAGCCAATATGGAAGCCGGAAGGATGGTAACGTAACTTCAATTCATTGCGGGCCAGCTCCAACAGGGACATTAAGCTTTTACGTTCTTTGTCGGTAATATCAAAAAAAGAACTGACATGACGTAGAGGAACAATCACGGAATGACCTTTAGATAAAGCATTTGGCTCGGGTAAAATTACCCCGAAATCATTTTTATCAATGATGTCATATTCATCAAAATTGCAATATGCACAATTATTTACAGTCATTGTTGTATCCTCTCTAAATTTCTTATGTCATTGGTTCAGTAAAAATACCAGAACCCTCTTTACCTTCATCGTTATTCACCAAGTCGGGTTTTAAATAATTCATACATGGCAGATAAACCTTGCTGTTCAGCTGCCGCGTTATAGCCCAGATCAACACCATTGGCTTTGGCACGTTCATCTGCAAGCGGGTTGCTAAAGCCATGTTTGGCATCTTCAAAGATCATCACTTCATGCTCGACTTGAGCAGCATGCATTTCTTCTTTAAAGCGTGCTACATCATTCAGGCTGACCATGCTGTCCAGTTCTCCGTGGAGCACCAGAATTTCAGCTTTCACCTGTCCGGGTTGGGTAGGGGTTTTCGGGGTCAAGTTGCCATGGAAGGTCACGACCGCTTTTAAATCGGCACCGGAACGTGCCAGATCCAGGACCACCTTGCCGCCATAACAAAAACCTACAGCTGCAAGTTTATCTGCATTTACTTCTTCTTGCGCAGCTAATGTGGCTAAACCTGCGGACGCACGAGTCACAATTGTTTCAGGATCTTCAAAGGTTTGCATCATCCATTCACTGGCTTGGGACACAGCGGTAGTGACTTTTTTATCCCCGTACATATCAATGGCAAGAGCGGCATAGCCGTGTTCAGCAAGCTCACGCGCACGCTGTTCGGTATAATCATTTCGTCCCCACCATTCTGGTGCAACAATAATTCCCGCGAGCGGTTTTTCCGATTCAGGGGCGGCAAAGTACCCAATCAAATGTGTTCCGTCTGCTGCGGTGTATTGAATTTCACGAGTCTTAATGCCGAGAGTCATGGATTTAATCCTTATAATGAAAAAAATGTATTGATTAAAATATAGAAATGGATGTCTTTAATGATTGTACAAGATCGGTCAATTTTGAGAACATACTATTCTGTATAAATTGAAACATGCTTTTTATTAATCGGTTAATAGACTTCTTTCATAACTCATTTTAAAAACTAAAAATTGTTGGTAAAGCTGAAATTGAAAATAGATTTTTAGTCATTATTAGATTGATGAGTGGAGCATGGATGCCACACGTTTCCCATCCCTTGCGCTGCATTTTAAAGCAGTGCTTAAAACAGGCTCAGGAGGTCGTGTATGCGAAACAAAAGGTTTTTCTTGCGGATTTAACATACATTTTAAGATCCTCATTTTGACCTTTCAAAAGTAGAAAGATTGCCTGTGAAAAGGTAAAAAATTAAATCCATCAAATGAGGCCGTGCTGATTTAAAAATCTAATATTGAACATTTTTTGATTTATGAAAGGGATCTAATACATCCAACTATTACAAAAATATCAATTAATTTTATTTTATAAACAGGAGGAGAAAGAGCAAACGGGGTGGCAGAAGTTAGAAATATGGCTTCTTCAAGAGCGAAACGGAATATGGGCTAATGAATCCAAGCAAGGTTAAAAATAGCGAGCAGCCATGACTATCAGGGGGAAGATTGACTCACTCGCAATTTTTAACTGAAAAAGTGACTAATCCATTATTTGCTGGATTTAGGCAACACTTCAAGCAATTCCACATCAAAAATTAAGGTGCTATTTGGCTCAATCACATCGCCAGAACCAATTTGACCATAACCCAGTTGTGCGGGAATAAAAAAGCGATATTTGGCGCCTTCTTTCATAAGCTGTAGACCTTCAGTCCAGCCTTGAATAACTTGACTGACCTGAAATTCCACTGCCTGATTTCGGGCAATTGAACTGTCAAACACCGTTCCATTAATGAGTCGGCCTTCGTAATTGACTTTAACCACGGAATTGGCCTTGGGTGATTTTCCAGTGCCCTGTTTTAAAATCTGATATTGCAAACCTGATTTGGTCGTTTGAACACCTTCTTTTTTGGCATTGGCCGCTAAAAATTCCGCCCCAATTTTGGCATTGGTTTCAGCCTTTTGTTTTAGCTCGATCAGCTGTTTTGCTTCACTTTGCTTTTTATGCTGATTCAGAACACGAGCCATTTGCTCATCCGTCAAGGCAGATTTACCATCTTGAGTGGCTGTCTTTAAACCCAGTATGAACGCATCCAGGTCTAGATCTTTAAACGATTCAGCATTGCTACGTCCCATTAAATAACCAAAACTGTAGCCAACCTGTTCTTTTAAACTGCTGGTACTGGTCACCGTTTTTGCAAAACTCACCGTGCTGCACAGGCATAAACAAAGGAGGGTTATAGATGTTTTCATTTTCTTATCTCAAGATAAATAAGGAGAGCAAAAGCTCCCCTTAAAATTATTATTTTACTTTAATCAGTTCAACATCAAAAATAAGAGTGCTATTGGCAGGAATCATGCCAGGAACGCCTTGTTCACCATAGCCTAATTGTGAAGGAATATAAAGCGTGGCTTTACCGCCTTCTTNNCTGTAGACCTTCAGTCCAGCCTGGAATGACTTGATTGAGTGGAAATTCAATCGGTTGTCCACGCTCAATTGAGCTGTCGAATACTTTGCCATCAACCAGTTGGCCTTTGTAATGGACAGTCACCATAGAATTGGCATTCGGTTGTTTACCTGTGCCTTCTTTGATGATTTTGTATTGTAAGCCTGAAGCTGTAGTTTTCACACCCGGTTTTTTNNTGCATCTCTTTTTGGAACTGCTGGTAGGCTTGTTGAAGTTCTTGTTCTGTATAGGCCGGTTTATTACGAGCATGCCCTTCACGTACACCTGTAACAAAGCTGTTAATATCTAGTTCTGGCGGGGTTTGATGTGCGACCTCATAACCGAGCGCATAACTGATTTTTTCAACAGCAGAAGCATTTTTTGATGCCTTGGAGCTCACAGCAGCCGGGTTTTGAGTTGCATAATAAACAGGTACAAGTGCAGCACCGCCTAAAAGAACAGCGACAGCGATGGGTAAGGCTTTACTCATAGGTTTTCCCAAATTCATTTTATATTAAAAAAGTTGCATTAATTTTAGCAGACTTTTCTATCCAGCACGTTTCCAGTGAATCGTAATGTACAGAAATCCAATATATTCTTATCAACACATCTATTCTATAACAGTCTGAATATATAAAACATTTCTCATACAATAAAATGTTTATTTTTATTTAACCAGAAAATGAAAAGTAAGTTTTAAACCATACAATTTCATCGTTTAATTTTCCAGGAAAATGACACCCAAAGAAATGACCACAAAAAGTAAAAGCCAGTGATTTTGATTTGCACTGGCTTTTAGCATAAAACGATTTAAATCCTATTCATAAAGGAGATTTAATCATTGTCTTTTGAGGCTTTATATCCATAGGTATAGTTATAGCCATAACCATAACCATAACCGCCTGAGCCACGTTGAATGTCATTCAGAATGAAACCATTCACTTTAACATTCACCTGTTCAAAACGATTGACCGTTAATTCAAGTTCTTTCATTTGTGATTTTGCATAACGTGCAATGACTAAATTCACACCGGTGTATTGTGAAATGATAATACCGTCTGTGACTGCTAATACCGGTGGGGTATCAATAATAATATGATCATACAGGGGTGAAATGTAATCAAGCAGTTCTGAGAATTTTGCCGAACTTAACAGTTCTGATGGATTCGCCGGATTTTTGCCACGAGTGATCACATCCAAATGAGGAACTTCTGTGGATTTAATAATGCTTTCAAATGATTGTTGACCATTTAAAAATTCAGCTAAACCGGATTGATTGTCCTGATTAAAATATCTGTGTAAATAACCACGACGCATATCGCCATCGACAAGTAAGACCCGTTTATTACTTTGTGCCAGAATCGTCGCCAAGTTTGCAGAAATAAAAGATTTGCCTACTTCAGGAGCAGGGCCGGAAATCATGATGATATTATTTTTGGCTTTACTTAATGCAAAATGAATAGCAGTACGCATACTACGTAAGCTTTCAATCGCAATATCATCGCTGTTTTTAACGGCTAAAATAGGAATATGTTTTTTCTTTTTCAGAAGTTTAATTCGGCTTTCTTGAATCGGTGAACGTGGCACTGTGGCATAGACCGGTAAATCCAGTTCATTTTCAATTTGATTGGCATCCTTAATGCCTGAGCGCATCATATTGCGTAATAAAGCCAGTAAGGTTCCGAGGAAGCCGCCAAGAAATATGGCTAAAATTAAAATTTGCAGTTTTTTCGGCGCAATCGGTTTAACCGGTTCAACGGCTGTATCGACAACCCGGACATTGCCAATTTCGCCCGCTTTGGCAATACGCAATTGTTGGTATGAGTTAAGCAGGGCAGTATACAGCTGCTGTTTGACTTCAACCTCACGGTAAAGCTGTAAATAACGACGTTGCAAATCAGGCAGTTGTTTTAAAGTACCATTCAGCTCGGCAATTTTATTATTAATAGCACCAAGTTGAGCATTCATTTGCTGCATCACCGGATGTTCACTGGTGTATTTTGCAGAAGCTTCCGCCAGTTTTTGCTCCAGTTCAGCTTTAGAGGTCTCCAGCTGAATGCTCTGGGTTAAATACAGTTCGGATTCTTTGGTCACATCAACGGTATTAAACTGTTGACGGAATTTGTTGAATTCACGTTCAGCAACATCCAGCTGTTGCTTTAATTCAGGTAACTGTTCTTCAAGGAATTTAAGTGTTTGTGCAGTTTCAGCAGAACGGCGTTCAATATTTTGGTGGCTATAGGCAACCAGAATTGAATTGAGAACCTGGGTGATATGTTGTTTGTCTTGACCTTGATAATTTAGACCCAAGATACCGGTCATTTTACCTTTTTCAGCCACAGAATAATTCTCTGTAATTGAACTCATGGCAGCAGGTAAAGACATTTTTTTAATATTATAGCTGTCTTTCAGCTGGTCTTGAGTATAAATGGCCACTTTCCAAGTCCCGACTTCTGAACCGAGATGGCTCTCCTGGTTGATCAGTCCAGTAAAAACCACTTGTTCGGTTTCTGGATCCGTTAAGGTGAATTTATTGCCATTAAAATTAAGTAATAAATTCTTGTCTAAGTAGTCAGCCGGAACTTCAAATTTGCGAACATCAAATGACTGGGCATCATCCTTAAATAGAACAGATTTGTTGTGATATTGAGTCTGATAATCGTGTGGATTTAACAAGCGATCAAAAAAACTGTTTTCTGTCCCGGAAATCTTTAAATCCAGATTTAAGTTTTTAATGACTGAGCCAAGTACTAATCGCGATTTCAAAAGTTCAATTTCAGCCTGAGCTGGTTGCTTCTGCTCAATCATATTGGATAAATCACCCAATAATGCGGCAGAAGTCCCCTTGCTTTCTTCGACTTGTACCAAGGCATCAACTGAATAGGTATCAGGAGTGGTTCTTAAATATAGTAGTGCGCAAACCAGACTTAAAATGATGCAGAGTGCAATAAGTTTCCATTGAGCAATCAGTGAAAAGAATAATTCTTTTAAATCAATAGTGTCTTCGGTATTAGTATTTTGGCTCATAATCTTGCTATCAAAAAGTTAAATATGTTGTGTCCAGTCGCTAATACAATCTTGTATTAACTGACAGGTTTCATCAAAGACCAATTGCTCATGCTGAAAGGGATCAGGAACATTTTTGCCTTGCCAGTGACCCAGGCGGAAAGTTTTTCCTTTAGCAAAAGGCCAGGTTTGCTCTAAAT
>DKLL01000022.1:0-1554 GCA_002455755.1 Acinetobacter sp. UBA6641 | reverse complement strand
TTCAGCTTTTTGGCAATATGAGGACTCATATCAATACCTAAACGCTGCATGCAAAGACAGGCCTTTTGATCTGCAGCGTGGCCGACTAAACCGGAAATACCCGCAGACTCAATATGCAGTTGCGGATACTGCTGTTTTAAGAAATATTCCGCCATCGGACTACGACAGATATTACCTACACAAACCACAAGGATATTCTGAATTTGCATTATTGCCCCANNCAGTTGATAAACTTCTGTAGAGCTATCCCCGGCATTGCTGCGAACCACATAAATCTTACTTCGGCTCGCAGACAGCGGATTTAAACCTAAACTTTCACCTAAAACATCACTTAAACTCATCCCCTGATCACGCATCGGCAGGGACTGGTTTTTACCCGATTCACCCATGACATAAATTTTTTGGTTTTCACGTGAATTGACATATAAAGTGTCATTCGGTTGAATCAGCAGGTTATGTAAGGACAGCCCGGCTTTTTCCAGCTCAATACTATTCAGTTGATAGCTACGACCTTGTCTGACCAAGGTAATGGAGGCATTATCGCCTTGCTGAGAGTTCACCCCACCCGCCATACCTAAAGCTGTATACACACTTACCGGTTGATCACTCAGTGCAAATTGCCCACCTTTCATCACATTGCCTTGCACGGAAAAACGCTGGCCTTGATAGGACAATACGCGAGCAATCACATCCGGTGTTTTTAAATAACGGGAAAGTTGGCTACGCAACTCCTGGTTGACCTGAGTGAGTGACTTTCCTGCAGCCTTGTAACGTCCAATCATGGGAAATTGGATATAGCCATTTTGATCAATTTGATAGCCGTTGGCTTGCACAGCCTGTTCGTTATTAATTGTATTTGTAGGCGGGGTAATTTCAGGATAGGCCCAAAGATAAATGGAAAGAATATCGCCTGGACTCAATCTATAATTTTTATGGGAAGTATTAAATAAATGCCCATAATCTTGACGAATATTAATTTCAGCAGGTTGTACGGCAAATAAAGATTCCTGAGAGAGTTTGATCACGTTAACTTGCGTACCTAAGTCTGTTTGGTAAACCCCTTCACTAGGTAAATCATAAGTTTGCAGACCTGATGTAATGGCACAACCTGTCATTCCTAAACTCAGTGCAAACATAACGCTATAATGGTAATAACTCACTCGAAATCCTGTTTATAAAAATAATTTGAAATATATAGGCATAATTTGCCCAACAGATAAAATTTGAACAATATTATTTTATACCATTAACCTTTTGTTACCTAGTCTAAGATGTTGTTGAATCGTAAGAGGTTTGTTGGATAGGCCTGCTTACTGCTTTCTTATCATCAAATAAAAAATAAATTTATCTATTACATGATGTTTTTTGCGTTTATAGGCTATCATTTTAAGCGTAGATTAAATTGTGCATTTGAATAATCTCTCATGTAAAGACAATATTTTACAATTAAAATTACTGCAATTTCTGTTATATTATAATGCTATTTACAACGTCACGATGATTAAGAATTCATCGATCGCATAGGCTTCTATATGTTACAACTCTCTGAACTAA
>DKLL01000025.1:403-9050 GCA_002455755.1 Acinetobacter sp. UBA6641 | reverse complement strand
ATCAAAATGGAACATTTGCGTTCAACCAAGCATGATGACTACTTTGTCCTGCGTGATGGCGCGGCCGGGTTATTCCTGGCAGCAAGCAAATTTCCGAAAGTGCGTGAAACCCGTGCACCGAAAGTGGCCGAGCTGCGTAGTGTGGCCGAGCAGCTGGACCCCAAATACCAGTTTATTTTGCAAGCTCCGGATGCTGATCCTGAAGGTAATCCAACCTTGGTGAAATTCAGTCGTAAGAATCAGGCGCAATATATTGGTTCTGAAAATACTGAAGGGAAACAAACCAAGTGGAGCCTGGTTTTCCAGGATGGGAAATGGGTTGAAGCTTAAGTTTTAAGAAATGCAAAAAATGCTGACGGAAGTCGGCATTTTTTATGCTAATAGCACGACGGAGCTTTATCGTGAATAAATTAAATTGGAGGAGCTCATCTGTGACTTTGGTTTTCCCTAAATGAGAAATAAAGCTTCGCAAGAAAGGTATTGTCATCAATATAACTCGCCAGTTATTGTCAGCTTTTTCATTCTTAGCAAAAATATTCTATATTTTATAAAGGCTTGTCTTAGATAGTTGCGGATGATTTCTTGTGTATCCAATGCTTGGATGGATTGTTAAAATTTGATTGCTTAATAACGAGAAAAATTAATGTGGAAAAACATTCGCATACTGTGTTTGCTCATCATTCTGTTGATTGTGGCAGTCAATGCCTACCGTGACCAGAATCAGGACTGGTCTAAGCCCATTATTGTCATGTTGCATCCCATCAATGCAGATGGCCGGGCTGCAACTCAAAACTATATTCAGTCTCTGAATTTATCTGAACTGAATGGAGCACAAGCATATCTCCAGCAGATGTCGGCACAGTATCGTGGACAGCCCATTGCCATTTATTTTCAAATGGGTCGTGAACTCAAAAGATTGCCTCCCAAGGTACCAGAACAGGCAACAATGCTGGATAATATTTTATGGAGCTTAAAGTTCCGTTTTTATGCATGGAAACAGCATGAAGGTGCTGACGGTTCACCCAGTGTGACCCTGTATTTAAATTATTATGATCCCGAAAAAATTAAAGAGTTGAAACATTCTACTGCCTTGCAAAAAGGCCGGATTGGCTCGGTGAATTTATTTGCGTCGAAGAAGCAGGCTGAACAAAACAAGATTGTACTGCTACATGAGTTGCTACATGCCTTTGGTGCAAGTGACAAATATGATTTAACGACGGGTCAGCCCATTTATCCACTGGGTTATGCTTATCCGAATCAACAGCCTTTATTCCCTCAAGCCAAAGCAGAGTTGATGGCGGGATATATCCCGGTTTCGGAACAAAAAAGGAAAATGCCGGATTCATTAAAACAGACTTTGATTAATGAAATGACCGCGATCGAATTGGGCTGGAAAAAATAAAAAAATGTGGATAACGATGCTTTAATCCACAGCTGAACGGGGGGCTATGGATTAGAATGCAGAGAAATAACAGACTTGTGACCGAAAATCGGCTAAAACGAAAGCTGTTCCTAAACAAAAGACTTGAGAAAAAACATGAAAACAGTAGGAAATGATTTAGTTCGACATCAGCTGCATGAAAATCGAAAGTGGTATTTAGGTCTGGGCATTGTGCTGACCCTTTTTGGTCTTGTATTGCTTGCTTCACTGCCTTTTGCCACGCTTTCTGTGGTGTTCCTGTTCGGCATACTGATGATGATTGGCGGTATTCTGCACTTTGTTGCAGCTTTTAAAATTTTTGAAGGGGGCACACGCTGGTTATGGGCATTGTTTGGCGTACTGTATCTGGTCGCCGGTTATTATGCTTTTAGCACGCCGGTGAAAACCGCAGTTGTGCTGACCAATCTGCTGGCCATTGTATTGATAGTTGCGGGTATCATCCGTATTTTTAGTGCCATTATTTTTAAAGTCTATCAAGGCTGGGGCTGGATCTTATTTTCGGGCCTACTGACCCTGATTACAGGCATCATTATTTTAATCTCACCGGATGCATCCTTCTGGGTATTGGGACTGTTTCTTGCTATAGATATTTTGTTCCAGGGAATTAATTATCTGACCCTGGCGTCTTATATCAAACATGAAGTACCGCAAAGTTCGGCAGATGTATAACAGTGAAGTGGGAGAAAAGGGCGTATAGAACGCTCTTTTTTATTGTATAAAGATTTATTGCTTTCACTTGTTCAAGATTATGCCTAAAACCTTTGTTCTTGCCCCCGATTCCTTTAAAGAAAGTATGACTGCCGAGCAGGCCTGTCAGGCCATGCAGCGTGGCATTCGGAAAGTATATCCAGATGCCGTGTGTATTTCGGTTCCTATGGCAGATGGCGGCGAGGGAACGGTCGATGCATTGGTCTCAAGTTTAAAGGGGCAAAAGATTGCATGTGAAGTTACAGGACCATTACCTGCACAAAAAGTAAAAACTTACTTTGGCTTGTTGGATGAAGGCAAAACAGCAGTCATTGAAATGGCCAAAGCCAATGGCATTCATCTGATTGAATCTGCTCAGCGTAATCCTTTGCTTACCACCACTTTGGGTACAGGGGAGATGATTAAAACTGCACTGGATTTAGGCGTGTCTAAAATCATCATTGGCTTGGGTGGTAGCGTGACCAATGATGCTGGTGCCGGCATGGCACAGGCCTTGGGCGTGAAATTTCTGGATGCTGTGGGATGCGATGTTGCGGTAGGCGGTGGTCAGTTTGACCAGATTAAAGAGATCGATCTTTCCGGTTTGGATGTGCGTTTAGCACAGACTGAGATCATCATTGCCAGCGATGTGAATAATCCTTTATGTGGTATCAATGGAGCATCATATATTTTTGGCCCGCAAAAAGGAGCCACGCCTGAAATGGTGAAAATTCTGGATCGGAATCTTGCACATTTTGCCGATGTGGTTGAAGCAGAATTTAACATCAGTCAGCGAAATATCGCAGGAGCAGGTGCGGCAGGCGGTTTGGGCTTTGGTTTGATGGTGTTTGCCGATGCTTCAATTCAATCCGGGGTTGAACTGGTGATTGAAGAAACTCGACTGGCTGAAAAAATTGCCCAAGCCGATTATGTGTTGACAGGTGAAGGCAAAATTGATTTCCAGACTAAATTTGGCAAGACACCATTTGGTGTGGCACAGGTCGCAAAGCGTTTGCATAAGCCTGCAATTGCTTTTGCAGGTCTAGTTGGCGATGGTGTTGATGAATTATATGACTTGGGTTTTAGTCAAATTGTCGGGATTAATCCACCTAACACTGATTTAGAAGCTGCGATGAAAAATGCGGAAAGGCATTTGGAAGATACAGTGGAAAAAACCTTCAGTAATCTTTTGGGAAAAGATTC
Organism: Acinetobacter sp. UBA6641; assembly: GCA_002455755.1. Classification (GTDB taxonomy): domain Bacteria; phylum Pseudomonadota; class Gammaproteobacteria; order Pseudomonadales; family Moraxellaceae; genus Acinetobacter. Next base: position 5,719 of record DKLL01000025.1, on the reverse strand, counting down.
AAAATTTTTTGATGACGGCTATTTTAAATAATGAATTGGACAATAATCTATATGTATTCATAGCCTCGAGTGAATAGTTTTAGCATCTATTTACGCGTAGGCAAATTTTACTTTTCAGGGATGAAAAGTAACAAAAATCCTGTGTTGAACTGATTCAACATCCCTGTTTCACAGTTCAACAGGCGACATCCATGTCGCCTTTCTGGATGGCAGAATATAGGGGTAGATTCAATTTTTAAGTAGATCAATCTCAGATTTATAGTCAGCTCTGTTAAACTGTTCATCTACCGAACACGATGAGACACCATGAGTTTAGCCACCCTGATTAATGAATTAAACCCGCAACAAAAACAGGCTGCCACCACCGAGGCAAAGCACAGTCTGATACTTGCAGGGGCAGGCTGTGGTAAAACCAAAACCATTGTGGCGCGTGCAGCTTATCTGATCGATCAGGGCGTTCCAGCGAATCAGATTCAGATTCTGACTTTTACCCGACGTTCAGCCAGTGAAATTGTGGCGCGGGTGGAACTGGCTTTGGGCGAGCAGGCTAAAGGCTTGCGAGCTTCGACTTTTCATACCTTCTGTATGTATTTACTGCGCCGTATTCCGAAAGCATTTGGTCTGGAGCAGTTTTCAATTATTGATCGTGATGATCAGTTGATGATGTTCCGCCTGATTCGCGGCAAGGATGACAAAAAAAATCCCAATGCCCTGCCCAAACCGCAGCAGCTCTGTGACTTGTATTCCTTTGCCCGTAATACCCGGCAAAAACTCAGTATTGCCCTGGAAAAACAGCATCCTGAATTTCTGGAATATAAAGATCAAATCGCTGAAATCATGAAAGAGTACGAGGCGCGAAAACGTGCCCGCAGCTTTCTGGATTATGATGATATTCTGGCAGTAGTGGCTTCCGCACTGGTGCAATCCGAGGGACTTAGCGATTATGTGGCCTCAATTTGCCAGCATATGCTGGTGGATGAAATGCAGGATACCAATCCACTGCAATGGGCGTTGCTGGAACCTTTAAAAGATAAAGTCAGTCTGTTTTGCGTAGGGGATGATGCCCAGTCTATTTACGGTTTCCGTGGTGCGGACTTTGAAAATATCCATCATTTCAAGGAACGTGTACCGGATGCGCAAATTTTNNTAAACTGGAACAGAATTATCGCTCTACCCAGCAAATTCTGGATCTGTCTAACTGGCAGCTGGATCAAAGCCCAATCCGGTATGACAAACGTCTGGATGCGCATCGTGGCGAGGGTATTAAACCCAAGCTGCATATCTTCCCCAACGAGTTTGACGAAGCCAAGTGGATTGCCATCGATATCAAAGAACGGCATTTTCTGGAAGGTACGCCGTGGCATGATCATATGGTGCTGGTGCGTTCCAGTTTTGCGGCACGACATATTGAAGCGGCCTTTATTCAGGCCAATGTGCCTTACCGTTTTATTGGCGGCATGAAACTGCTGGAAACCGCACATGTCAAAGACCTGCTCAGTTTGTTGCGGGTGATTGCCAATCCGCTTGATGATATTGCCTGGATGCGTTTTTTGACCCTATGGAACGGGGTAGGCGATGTCGGGGCCAGCAAGTTAGCACAGCAGTTGTTGCAACAGCCTGATCAGGATCTGATTTTTGAGAAACTGGAAAAATTTGGCCGGATTCCCGAAAAAACGCTGCTGATCATGAAGCAGATGTCGGTATTAAAAGATCAGGTACAGGCTTGTGTCACTTTGGGGATAGAAGCACTGCTCGAGCAGCTGGAAGAAAATTACGCCAAGAAAGACTGGTCGAAACGCATGGGTGATTTTGATCTGGTCAAACAGCTGGCCACCAAGCATGATCAGCTGAGTGAATTTCTGGAAGAATATGTGCTCGATCCGGTATCGATCAGTGAAATTGAACGGCAGTCTGAAGATGATGTCGTGACCCTCATCACGATTCATTCTGCCAAAGGTACAGAGCAGAAGATTTGCTATGTCGCGAATGTATCTGCCGGGCAATATCCACATGCCCGTGCACAAGGTAATTTTGACGACGTGGAAGAGGAACGCCGGGTCTTGTATGTGGCATTAACCCGTGCCAAAGATGAACTGATCTTAACCAAACAGAACCTGAATCTGTGGGCGCGGGATCAGGTGGATGAACAGGGACGTAAGGTTGAAAGTTATTTCCTCAATGATTTGACCCGCAATCTCTGTATGACTGAAACGCACTACAAGCAGCGTCAACAAACAGTAAAAAGTGCCTTGATTGAACGGCAATCGATTAATTTAGATTTTGGTATCGATCTCGATTAAACTATCTCAATATTGAAGTGCAAAAAGTAAGTAGGCGAGTGCTTTTTGGTTTTTTTAGCCTATTTTAAGGTCATCAGATGAAAATTTTAGTTCGTAATTTAGAACGTACAGTGACAGAGGCTGAATTGCTTGAATTGTTCAAGCAATATGGCACGGTAGATTCATGCACTTTGGTTTTAGATGCTGCAACAGGTAAATCAAAAGGTTTTGCTTTTGTGGAAATGCCGCATGGTCGTGAAGCAGTTAAAGCGATTAAAGGCTTAAATACCCTGCGTTTGCATGGACAGGGGATTCGCGTCAAGCAGGCAGAAAACAAGCCCGCGGCAGAATAAACAATAAAAGGAGCGATGCTCCTTTTTTTATGGATGAGAAAGAAATGGAGTTTTCCGGTTTTTTTCGAACCGTTAACTTTGCAAGATTGAGGGAGTGTAGAAAATAAAACCTGGGATCAATGCGGGTCATCAGGTACAATTTTTTTGTGGTCAAAATAGTGGCTATTGAATCAGTTCATTCCTGACAAGAAGATGAAATTGCAGCGCCTGGTTCCACATACTGTGCAGCAGATTATTGCCCTGGGTGATCACCCATGTATGTCCTGCCGATTCGCCAGCTGCTGTGCAGGCAAAGCGCAAAATCTATTTAATTAAAATGAATCATGCATAATTTTTTATTGTGCATCGGGTAAAATTAAGTTTACTCTTAGTCATGTACCTCACGCCAAAATTTAGGAAATCACCATGTCTCGTGTTGCGCGCTTTCATGCGGATCGTACCAATCAGAAACTGTATTTTGCACGTCTTGCATGTCAACTCGCTGAGCAAACAGATCATGTTCAGCAGGCGCAAGCACACCGCGAAGCGGCGGTATTTCATTTGCATGGTGCGATATTGGCATTTTTGCAGGAACTAGTGCGTTACTACCGTTTAAATGACTTCGCACCGACCTTAAAGTCGATTGAAGAACACATGGCAGACAAAGGACAAATCTCGCCTGAAGTGACGGTCATGCAGCAGCTGGCGAAACAGGGTTTTATTGCCGAGTTAAAACGTGCCTACCGTATGTGTCAATATGCACCGGAACCGAGTGCGCCGGAACCTGAAGATGAAACCTCTTCCAACCTGATTATTAAAGTGACTCAAACCCCTCAAGCCTGGTTGCCAGATACCAAGATTTTGCGTGAATGGCATCGTGACCTGGCTCAGTTAATTGACGGTTTTCGCAGTGAAATGGTTGAATTTTAAACTTTACGACCAGTGCTCTTGAAGTTTCTGTCATCGACCTTATATAAATAGTCTAAGTAATGCAAAGTGCAACAGCCCTTTGCCACCATGTTGAACATGGAGGATATATGTCTATAGAACATTTGAAAGAATTATTTGGTAGTCAAGAAGCGATTTTAGAACTTGTTCAACTTGAAGGTGGTGAGTTGGCATTGCGAAATGCAGGCTCTGAAAAAGAACCGCTGGTCAAGATTCAGTTTAATGATCAGGTCAAAGCGTTACTTGGTGATCAAACGCCGGTGATTGCCCAGCACATGATGCAGGCGGCTCTGTTTGCCATGATGGAAAAGCAGGTCAATGAATGGCAGGCTGAAATCGTGGATGAGCAACCAAGGTATCTGAGCTGAACTTGTTTAAACCTAAAAAAGCGCACTTTGGTGCGCTTTTTTATGCACTGAAGATCAGTGTGTCGGTGCCTGATGATGTGCAATCTGGATCTGATTTAAAATATGGTTGGTCATGTTGATGGCCATTTCTTCTTTGGCAAAATAAACCTGACCAATATTTTCGCGACGGATCACTTCGGCTTCTTCCTTGCTTTCGGCACAAACCAAGACCTGAATTTGTGGATTCAATGTTTTGGCAATATCGACAATTTTATGAATATCCAGAATATCCATAGGAGAAAGCACCAGCAGGCGTGCATGCTGGATATGTGCCTGAATAAGCACCCCGGCTTCGGTCGCATGCCCCGATACCGCAGCAATGCCTTTAGCACCNNGATCACGCAAGTACTCTTGTGAAACTTCATCTGGCAACATCGACAGCGGGTCACCACTGCGTTCCAGTAAACGGGCCAAATGCGAGCGTTCACGAATCCAGTTTTGTACCGGTTCAATGGCAGAGAACACAAATGAATTAAGGGTAATCGAGATAAGCGCACCGGCTAAAATCAGGTTTTGACCATCTAAAGACAATAGATGCAGTGAAACCCCTAAGGTCGCAAGAATAAAGGAGAATTCACCAATTTGTGCAAGACTTGCGCCAACGGTTAAAGCCGTATTAATAGGATAGCGGAAGAACAGCACCAGTGCCATTGCAGCAATCGTTTTACCAATCATGATAATGGCAACTACAGCAAGAACCTGCCAAGGCTGCTGTACCAAAATCATCGGATCAAACAGCATCCCTACCGATACAAAAAATAAAATGGAAAAAATTTCACGTAAGGGCAGCGTTTCTTCTTCTGCGCGATGACTAAAATCGGATTCTTTCACCACCATCCCGGCAAAGAATGCACCGAGTGCCATCGACACCCCAAAAACTTTATAAGCACCAAAGGCAATAGATACAGCCGCTGCAACTACGGTTAAGGTAAACAGTTCGCGCGATCCCAGACGCGCCACGATCTGCATAATCCATGGCACCAGGCGTTTGCCAACGATCAGCATAAAGGCAATAAAGCCTGCCACTTTTAATAAGGTGACAGCTAAAGTCATCCAGATATTGGCATTCGGGTCTGAGCCGGTAATTGCTGTTCCACCCAGTAAAACGGCTGTAGCAGGAAGCAGTACCAAGGCCAGTACCATGACCAGATCTTCAACCAATAACCAGCCTACGGCAATTTTACCATTCACAGAATTGATCAGCCCCCGGTCTCCCAAGGCTTTAAGTAGCACTACCGTACTGGCACAGGACAGGCTTAGACCGAACACCAAGGCTGAACCAAAACTCCAGCCCCAGATCATCGTCACGCCTATGCCGAGCAAAGTGGCTACAGCAATTTGCAGAATTGT
>DKLL01000025.1:0-229 GCA_002455755.1 Acinetobacter sp. UBA6641 | reverse complement strand
AAATGAGCGCCAGTCCAAAGCCAACGGCAAGTAATATAATCAGATCTACATCATGAGGCACTAAAAACTCCTTAAGCTTGAGCCAAAGTTAAGGGTAAAAAAAGAATAAGCACAAAAAATGCCAAAAAAGAATAATTGGAAGTGTAACAACTCGAGTAAAAAAAATGCAAAAAAAACGACCCCAAGGGTCGCTTTTTTAAAGAAGTCAAAATTATTTAATTTTAGCTTC
>DKLL01000044.1 GCA_002455755.1 Acinetobacter sp. UBA6641 | reverse complement strand
TGCGACGGGTATCTTTTTGCCCGCGGTCGCCTTTTAAGCGGGTTAGAAGGGCTGTTTTCATTTCATTGAAAATACCGACCAGCTTGCCATTTTCCAGCGACAGCTCAATCATGCTTTGCTGATAACTGCTAGGGGTCATGTCGACATCGAACAGATTGGATTTGGCAAACAGAAAGTCACCGAGTGATGAATAGCATTGGGAGAGTTTGTCCTGGACCTGACGTACCGGAAACAGCAAAAAACTGATGGTTGAAAGCAGGCCATACCACATTGCACCCGCAACCAGCAGTCCAGCCTGCATGTACCATTGCTCAAACAGTGAAACCCCCAGCATCGAATAGACCGAAATGACCAGACAGCCATAGGAAATGGTGGCATAACGCCGTCCTAATGAGCCAAGCAGAATCCAACCAATGCAAGAGACAATCAGCCCGAGAGCAAACANNCGGAATAGTGGCTAACTGGTGTCCCATAAAATAGGGCACAAAGGCAGTACCGGCGAATGCAATAATCATGCGCAGGTTATACATAAATGTCGTGTTATAAGTCGCTTGTTTAAGACGGGTAAGCCAAGATTTCAAGTTATGTCCTAATCACCAGAGGATTTATGCATCAGGGAAGGAAATTATGTGAAATTTCATTCTCAATCCTTAGAAATAATACTATGTACAGTGTAAGCTTGTCTTTAAAGCGCCCATTTAAAAATTGAATATAGATATGTCTGTACAACAATCTACATCACAATATTCCACGGCATGGATCATGCTGCTGGCATTATTGACTTCATTAGGTCCACTTTCTATTGATATGTACTTGCCCGCCTTGCCACAAATGGCACAGGATTTTGGCGTCAGTACGCAAATGGTGGCCAACACCTTGCCGGCTTATTTTCTAGGTCTGGCCTTAGGGCAGCTGATCTATGGACCTTTAAGCGACCGGATTGGACGCAAAACGCCACTGTATTTTGGTTTAGCTCTTTACGTTGTTGCAAGCCTGCTGTGTATTTTTGCCACCAATGAGTGGAGTTTAATAGGTGCACGTATATTGCAGGCTGTTGGGGGCTGTGTCGGGGTCGTCATTGCCCGGGCTGCCATTCGTGATCGGCTGGATATGCAGGCATCTGCACAGGCCTTTGCCAGTATGATGATTGTAATGGGGATTGCACCGGTTATCGCCCCCAGTTTAGGCGCAATCGTATTGAAGTTTTTTGCCTGGCAGGCAGTATTTGGCTTTTTAACCCTGATCGGGTTGGTCTGTTTAGTCAGTGTACATTTTTTCTTCAAGGAAAGTTTGCCGGTTGAACGTCGTTTAAAGCTGAATGTCACCCAGATTATCCAGCTGTACGGCAGCATTTTTAAAGACCCAAGTTTTAAATGGCCAATGCTGGCGGGCTGTTTTTCGGGGGGCATTTTATTCTGTTATATCAGTGCATCTGCTTCAGTACTGATGGATGATTTTGGATTAACTCAACAGCAATTTGCTTATGCCTTTGGTCTGAATGCTTTCGGGATCATGTTGCTGTCTACGCTAAATAAAAAATTGGGCCATCAATTTTCGGTCCTGAGTCGCCTGAAAATAGGCGGTATCATTCAGTTAATTGGAGCATCCATTTTATTTGTCGCGGGTTTTATTGAGCATAGTCCATTATGGGGGGTATTGATTGGTATGTTCTGGGCAGTTGCCGGGATTGGTTTTACCGGTCCGAATGCGATGGCCTTGGCCATGTCGGAACAGGGTGCGCAAGCCGGTACAGCGAGTGCAGTCATGGGAAGTATGCAATTCGCCTGTGGTTTGCTTGGCGGCATCATCCTGAATTTTCTAATTTGGAATTCACTGCTCAATATGGGGATTTTAATGTTAATCTTCGTGGCAATTACACTGCTTTCCATTATGCAGCTCAGCAGACAGCTTCAGAATAAAAGTTTAAATACCTAAATATCTAAATAAAAAAGAGATCTGAAAACCAGGTCTCTTTTTTACTGAAGCCAATTATTCATCCATAAAAACAGCAAATTCTTCAACCGCAATACGCAGCGTAATGAAGTTATTGACGATATGTTCAGGATCGGCATAACCGAGTCTAACAGTACAGACCAGTTCTTCATCTTGCGGGGTATTTAGCACACCCATTCCGATGCCATGAAATTGAATCCAGGCTGCTTGAGGGCAGGTATCCAGCCCGCGTGTTTTCACTGCAACCATCACGTTTTGAATCATCACGGCACTATCCATTTTCGGGCCAATACCCATGGTTTTATTTACGGTGAAATACAGGGCGATAGGTTCATCAAAAACTTGAAAATTGCGCAGTTGCTGCCGTGCCAGTCCAAGTTTTGCATACAGTTGAAGTTGTGCATCGCATACATGCTCGACCATTTGATCACGTTTTTTCCAGTTACCACATAGACTGTACAGAGCTACTGGCATCTGAAGATGCCCGGCTTGCTACGCTTAAAATGTCTTGAATAATGTGCAGATCAACAAACTGATTCAAAAAGGCACGCACGAAATGACGAGAAGTAAGGGCAGCAGCGACGTTCTGAGCTTACTCTAAAATCATAAAAATTCCTTTTGAAATGAATTTTTTAGTGCTGGTTTACTTTATACATTAGTCGAATATGTGGTTATTAAGTCTGAAAAGGAATATTCCTAAGCCCAAGAATATCCACACTATTTTTTTATTACATCTAAAAATAAGATTATCTGCCAATCATTGTTCGGGAAAACTGATTTTAATAAAGTCTGAAAATTGCTAGATTTAGCACCATATGTGGATGTTACATATTTGTAATATTATAATATTTTAAGTTTTTTACTGTACTCAGAAGCTGAAAATGCAATGGTTTTTTAAGCTTATTAATTTTTGAAGGGTATTTTTTTTCATAGATTTATTGGGTTTTTAAAAATGACTGAATGCATGGATGCGAATATTTAACAGATCGGAGATTTTAACAATGGGTCAATTACGTAACGGTAAATTTATGGCTAAAGGTTTAGCCCTGGCAGTCACTGCGGTAATGGCAAGCACTACCTATGCAGGTACAGCTGAACAGAAACAGATCCAGGACTTACGTAAAGAAGTAGAAGCATTAAAATCTTTAATTCAACAGCAACAGCAAGTTCAACAACAGCAACAAACCCAAATTGAGCAAGTCAAAGCACAACCTGTTCAACTGGCAGCAGCGCCTGCAGCTAAACCTGAAGCGTCTGCAACAGGCTTTAAATCCAAAGCTGGTGCCAGTGTAAACCTGTACGGTTTTGTCCGTGGTGATGCAAACTACATCATTGAAGGTGCGGATAACGATTTCGGTAGTGCTCATACTTCAACCGGCGCAACTCAAGACAAATTACGTGCGACAGCAAAAACGACTCGTTTAGGCTTAGATTTCAGCACTCCAGTTGAAAGTGGAAAAGTCGGCGGTAAAGTTGAAGTTGACTTTGCAGGAACCAATGATGCATTGCGTATTCGCCATGCCTATTTAACTTATAATGACTGGTTATTTGGTCAAACTACCTCTAACTTCCTGTCAAATCATGCACCTGAAATGATCGACTTCAGTACCAACATTGGCGGCGGTACAGCGCGTGTTCCACAGGTGCGTTACAATTTTAAACTTGCCCCGCAAACTCAGCTTTTCGTTTCAGCTGAAGAAGGAGATAGCGTAGTTGCAGATATCAAATATCGTTTACCTAATTTAACGGCGAAATTGGTTCAAGGTTTCGCTGAGGGTAAAGGTTCAGTATCTGCCCGTGCGTTAGTTGAAAACTATAAGTCGACGACAGCAGATGACGACAAAACCGGTTGGGGTATTGCTGCTGGGGTAAATTATCAGATTGCTGACCCTTTAAAAGTGTCTGCCGATGTTTCGCATGTGGTGGGTAACAGTAACTACCTCTATGGTAGCAACAGCGCTTATTCTGTAGATGCGGTGAATAACAGCGTTGAGCAGAATGAGTTTAATGCGGTTCAAGTCGGTGCAACCTATAAGATTTTACCTAACTTGCGTTCAACATTGGCCTATGGCGCATTGTTTGCTGATGATGGTACGGACTACGCACGAGTCAATACGACAGCGAATGAAAAAGTTCAACAGGCGTGGATTAACTTTATCTATTCACCGGCTGCACCAATTGACCTAGGTGTTGAATATGTGAATGGTAAGCGTGACACCTTTGCCGGACAGTCATATAAAGATAACCGTGTAGGTTTAATGGCTAAATATAATTTCTAATTTAAAACTGGAAATTTAAAAAGAGGCGACTAATTCGCCTCTTTTTTATTTGAAAAATTATTTTTAATCTCCAATTTATATTCAGGTAATCTAATTTATATGATCGTCATCCGTGCTAATCCTGCAGGTAAAATCTGGCTATAAAAAAGGGCTCAAAAGATGGGATAATATAAATATGAGATGGTAAATCTATCAGCTATTGCCTTTTTAAGACTTATATTTTTTGATGATAAATTTACGAAATAATACAGTTTTGCAAATCAATCATTCTTAAACTGTATGCCTTTTTGCGAACAGCTTTATTTATCTGCAGGTGGTTCATGAGCAACATCAAATTTAGCTTTATTGTTTTGGCAGTATTGGGATTGGGTGGATGTCAAACCGTTGCCCAGCCTAA
>DKLL01000051.1:8301-8537 GCA_002455755.1 Acinetobacter sp. UBA6641 | reverse complement strand
CCGAAAATGGTCGCCGTGTCGATGACATGTTCCCAAGCTTGCGTGGTCATACCGATCTTCAATATTCAGATTTAAATATGGACGAACTGAAAAAATGTGATGTGGTGTTCTTTGCAACCCCTCATGGTGTGGCAATGAAACATGCGGCAGAACTTGTGGCAGCGAATACCAAAGTCATCGATTTAGCCGCAGACTTCCGTTTACAGAATTTAGAACAGTTTGAAAAATGGTATGGT
>DKLL01000051.1:0-8180 GCA_002455755.1 Acinetobacter sp. UBA6641 | reverse complement strand
AGGTGTGTTTGATCATATTGTATTTGTACCGCATTTAGTGCCGATGATCCGTGGTATGCTCAGCACAATTTATGTCGATTTGACCGATACCGGTGATGCGGCGGATTTGCAAAGTCTGTATGAACAGTTCTATGCCAATGAACAGTTTGTCGATGTAATGCCTGCCAGCAGCTCGCCAGAAACACGTTCTGTACGTGGTGCCAACCAGCTTCGTATTGCGCTATATAAACCGCAACCGAAAAAACTGGTTGTATTATCTGTACAGGACAATTTGGTGAAAGGTGCGGCAGGACAGGCGGTACAAAATATGAACCTGATGTTTGGCTTTTCTGAAAATGCAGGTCTTGCAGGTATTGGTTTATTACCATAAAAAACGTTTTTCAACTTCACACACATTTGGATTTGGATTTAAATGTGTGTTTTGAATGAATCAAAATAAGAGATGACGATGCCGAACTCTGACTCAAATACTCCGTCACAACTGTCTTTTCTCAGTAAAAAGCCTTTTTTAAAGGGCAATTTACCACTGGGAATTAGTGCGGCCATTCTTATTCTGGGAAGTGGTTTGCTGGGTTATTCAGTTGGGCATCGGCAAGGTTTGACTGTAGTCGGCTATGAAGCTGATGCTGAACAACTGGTCGAAGTAGTGCAAAAGCAGAAGAGCAGTTTGCAAACATTGAACAAGAACTTGAATTTGGCTGTACAGGAACGTGATGTTGCGGTCAGTAATTCAAATGATTTGTTTGCTGCTTTGAATCAGGCACGGGAAGATAAAACCCAGTCCGAAGGTTTAAGTGCCATTTACCGTGAAGTATTGCGTCAGCGTGGTGGTTTAAGTCTGACCATACAAAATATCGGGATTAAACCTTTACCTGAAAATGCCTATGAATATCAGCTTGATCTGGTTCAAGTGAGTCCAAATAAACGCAGTATTTCAGGAACTGTAGAATTGCGTTTAATTCAGGGTACTGAAGTTTTAGTGGTTCCTATGGAAGATAAAAACTTTAACTTTGAAGACTATGAACGTTTAACCGGACGCTGGACCATGCCTAAAGGCTTTACGCCGCAATTCATTGAAGTGCGTTTAAGCGGTGCAACAAGTACGCCAGTGATTAAACGTTTTAGTTGGGGCCGCGGCAAACCGATAGAGAGTCAATCTGCATTTATTTCTGAAATTCCTCAAGCAGAAGCAAATGCACAATAAATGTGAATTAAAAATCCTATGCGAATGAATAAGCGTCAAAACTGTTTAAATGCCATCAAAAATTCTTTTCATCAATCAGGATATGTCGATTGGCATATTAGTCCACGTTTAGGTCATGACTCGCAAGATGAATCTGAGGGTGAAATCGCAGTACAAACTGCGCCACCCGAATTAAAACGTCCACCGATGTATGCTGTTGTTTTAATGAACGACGATTACACCCCAATGGATTTTGTAATTGAAATTTTACAACAATACTTTGCTTTAAATCTTGACCAAGCAACCCAAGTAATGCTAACTGTACATTATGAAGGGAAAGGTGTTGCAGGCGTTTATCCACGTGACATTGCGGAAACGAAAGCGAACCAAGTCAATAATTATGCTCGGTCTCAAGGTCATCCATTACTTTGTCAGATTGAGCCAAAAGATTAAGGGGATTACATGCTCAGTCGTCAATTAGAAGTATCTTTACGTTTGGCTGTAAGCATGGCTCGTCAAAAGAGACATGAGTTTCTCACGGTTGAACATTTATTGTTGGCTTTACTTGATAATGATTCTGCTGTAAATGCGCTTAAAGCGTGTGGGGCGGACATTATCGTTCTACGTAAAGAGCTAGAAGAGTACGTTGAACAACACACCCCTAAATTAAGTGAACATAGCGATCAGGCGCCACATCCGACTGAAAGTTTTGACCGTATTTTGCAACGTGCGATTTTCCATGTGCAATCCAGCGGAGGGGATCGTACCGTAGAAGGTGCCGATATTCTGGTTGCGATGTATTCGGAGCGTGACTCGTTTGCAGTCTACCTGCTGAAACGTCATCAAATTAATCGTTTAACCTTAACCCAATATTTATCGCATGGCACACGTAAAGAAGACGTACAGGCAGAAGAAGAAGTAGAGGAGCTGGATGGCGAAACATCGAGCTCTTCCAATGCAGGCCCACTCGATTTATATACCACCAATTTGAACATAGAAGCTCAAAAAGGAAAAACCGATCCTTTGATTGGGCGTGAAAAAGAAATTGAACGTACAGCACAAATTTTATGCCGTCGCCGTAAAAATAATCCTTTGCTGGTCGGTGATCCGGGTGTAGGTAAAACTTCAATTGCAGAAGGTCTGGCTTGGCTGATTGTTAACGGAAAGGCTCCTAAACCACTGGCACATGCAGAAATTTATAGTCTGGACATTGGTGCCCTGGTTGCAGGAACCAAATATCGTGGTGACTTTGAAAAGCGCTTGAAACAACTCTTGAATGCCTTGAAAAAGAAACCAGAAGCCGTATTGTTTATTGACGAAATTCACATGATTATTGGGGCTGGCTCAAGCATGGGCAGTACCATGGATGCATCGAACCTGATTAAACCGGCTTTGTCGAATGGTACCTTGCGTTGTATCGGTTCAACCACTTTTCAGGAATACCGTCAGGTGTTTGAAAAAGATCATGCATTGTCCCGTCGTTTCCAGAAAATTGATGTCAATGAACCTTCTATTTCAGAAACCATTGATATTTTACGTGGCTTAAAATCGAAATTTGAAGATTTTCATCACGTGCAATATGAAGATAAAGCATTGGTGTCTGCGGTGGAGTTATCAGCCAAGTTTATTAATGATCGTTTCTTGCCAGATAAAGCAATTGATGTCATTGACGAGGCAGGTGCTCAGCGTCGTTTAAAAGCAGAACAGGATGATAGTCTGATTACGGTTGAAAACATTGAAGATATCATCTCCAAAATTGCCCGTATTCCGCCAAAAACCGTATCGAAAGATGACAAAACTGTGCTTGAAAATCTCGAGCGTGATCTTAAGCGTGTAGTCTTTGGTCAGGATGAGGCGATTGAGGCACTCGGTTCTGCAATTAAATTGTCACGTGCAGGTCTGAAATCACCGGATAAACCGGTAGGTAGTTTTGTGTTTGCTGGTCCTACAGGTGTAGGTAAGACTGAAGTCACCAAGCAATTGGCAAAACTTTTGGGTGTGGAGCTGGTTCGTTTCGACATGTCGGAATATATGGAGCGTCATGCGGTTTCACGTTTAATTGGTGCGCCTCCAGGTTATGTCGGTTTTGATCAAGGCGGCCTACTAACGGATGCGATTCATAAGAGTCCACATTGCGTATTGCTGCTGGACGAAATTGAAAAAGCTCATCCAGATGTATTTAACTTGTTATTGCAAATTATGGATCATGGCTCATTAACAGATAACAATGGTCGCAAGTCAGATTTCCGTAACGTGATTCTGGTGCTCACCACCAATATTGGTGCTGAAAGTATTTCACGTATCAGCATTGGTTTTAGAGAGCAAGACAATAGCAATGACAATCAGGAAGCGATGAAACGCGCATTCTCTCCGGAATTCCGTAACCGTCTGGATGGTGTGATTCAATTCAAGGCATTGCCAACTACGATTATTGAAAATGTGGTAGATAAATTCCTGACTGAACTGCAAGCTCAGCTGGATGATAAAAAAGTGATTCTTGAAGTGGATCAAAGTGCACGGGAATGGATGGCCGAAAATGGCTATGACCGTTTAATGGGTGCCCGCCCAATGCAACGCCTGATTCAGGAACACTTGAAGAAACCATTAGCCGAGATGATTCTTTTTGGTGAACTGGCAGAACATGGTGGCAATGTTGCGGTTTCTGTGAAGAAAGAGAATGGCAAAGCAGTGGGTCTTAAACTGGAAGTGTTTGAGGATCAAACTGCAGAACCTGCCTAATCGTAAAACTTCATAAATAAAAAACCCGTGTTCGCACGGGTTTTTTATTTATCTGAACTACTATCAACTTGTTGCTGGGGGTTTTATGTATAGAATGTGGATCAAATCATTCAAGAAAAAACAGAGATGAACCCGTTTTATGGATATTCAGCTGACTAAAGTTTTAACTACGGTCTTTTTATTTTTTATTACTGCGATTATGGAAATTCTGGGCTGTTATTTTCCTTACCTGATTTTAAATCAGGGAAAAACCCAGTGGTTCTGGATTCCGACAGTCTTGGCACTGGCTGCATTTGTCTGGTTGCTCACTTTACATCCTGCAGCATCTGGGCGAATTTACGCAGCTTATGGCGGCATTTATATTTTTACCGCACTGATGTGGTTAAGATTTGTCGACCAGATCAGCTTAAGTCGATGGGATCTGCTGGGCGGACTGGTGGTGATTGCTGGGGCAATGATTATTATTTTGCAGCCGCAAGGTTTGATACGTTAGTGAACTAACGTATCAAGATANNCGCTGAAATTCATTTTCAAACAATAAGCTGCAATTTTGCAGAATATTTTTTCTCAATAACTGTCTGACTTCCTTATCACCTACATCTTGGGCAAACTGGGTAAAATCAGGAGTGGTAATAATGCCTTCAATTTTTACTTCATTCGCGCTCATTTGGTATTTTTCCATCAACATGTTTTGATCGATCTGGAAATTATGGGTGCGCGAATCTTCATCGCTAATCACGTCTAAAATTTCATTTAACGCTTTGTAATCTTTAATTTTATAAGAGGAATCCAGAATCTGATTTTTAACAAAATATTGATCGAGTTCGGTGGGTTTGGCTTGAGCGGACTGGAGCATAAGAATGCTACTTAGGCAGAGCAATATTTTTTTTAAAGGCATGGTTNNTGCAGGCGGTTTTCAGCTTCATCCCAAACCACAGCATTTTTATGATCAAGCAGATTTTCAGAAATTTCTTCACCGCGATGAGCAGGCAAGCAGTGCATGAACAGGCAATCTGGGTGTGCCAGATCCATTAAACGTTCATTAACCTGATAATCAGCAAAGGCTTTTTCACGGATTTTCTGTTCTTCTTCTTGGCCCATGCTTGCCCATACATCAGTCACGATTAAGTCCGCATTTACGGCTGCATCTTCAGCTGAGTCGACAAGTTCTACGCAGTGAGCAAATTCAGTCAAGAATTTTTCTTGTGGCTCATAACCTTTAGGCGCTGCAATTTTTAGTTTAAAGCCCCACATGTGTGCCGCTTCAATATAAGAATTACACATGTTGTTGCCATCACCAATCCAGGCCACAGTTTTACCTTCAATTGAACCACGATGTTCAATATAGGTTTGCATGTCTGCTAGAAGCTGGCAAGGATGGTGGTCATCAGTTAGTGCGTTAATCACTGGAACTTTAGAATAAGAAGCGAAACGTTCAACAATGTCATGACCAAAAGTACGGATCATCACAATATCCAGCATGCTTGAAATTACACGTGCCGAATCTTCAACAGGTTCACCGCGACCGAGTTGTGAGTCACGTGAAGAAAGGAAGATTGCGCTACCACCAAATTGGCTCATTCCAGCTTCAAACGAAACACGTGTACGAGTACTCGATTTTTCAAAAATCATACCCATGACTTTACCAACGAAGGGTTGGAAAACTTCATTGTTATGCTGCTTACGCTTGAGTTCTATTCCGCGTTGCAAAATCTGGTTAAGTTCTAAAGTCGATAAATCACGTAAAGTTAGAAAGTGACGGAGAGCCATCATTTACTCCACAATAATCGCTGAAAATAAATCATCGGCAATTAGTTGCTGGTTAGTTAAGAAAAATACGGAATCGGCTAATATACTATATGCGAGGCAAATTGCAAAAAATCTAGCGTGGTTGATGGCCTTCCAGAAAATGATCTACACAATAAGTGATGTAATTGATGGTTTCTTGATCATTTTCAGGGATTGGAACACCCATTAGAACACACCATTCAATATTGCGTATAATTCCAAAATAGAGTTGAGCAGAATAAATTGGCTGTTTACATTGAATCATGCCAATTTCATCGGCTTTGGTTAGCGCATTGGCTATGGCGATTTGAATATGCTTTGGACCCTGTTCATGAATGTACAGGGCAAGCTGTGGGCTGCGCTGTGTCTNNAAGCTGCATTTTCTGGAAGCATTAAGTGCTGCTTAACATTGATTAGGGTTTGAATTAAATAGGCGCGAAGATCATCTTTGCCGTGTTCAAAAGGTATGCAAATATCTTTAAAAAACTGTTCCCGGCGATAATCGCAGATTGCAGTAAATAAGCCTTCTTTATTGCCAAAAAATTTGTAAATTGAAGCTTTGGAACCACCCGCATGATTGACAATATCATCTAGGGACACCGCATCATATCCGTGTTTGAGAAAAAGCTCATTGGCGCTGAGTAGAAATGCCAGACATCGTTCATGACCACGTTTGGTTTGTGGTGTATCACGAGCGAGCGGTTCTAATTGAGCGAATTCTTGCATATGGCGTATAGGTACCAACAATCAAAAAAATTAAATCAATTGCAATCATAGCAAAAATATGAACACATTTCTTGAAATAAAGGCTTTGTCTTATTTAGAAACAATTATGACGAATCGAAATATTACTATAGGTTTGGTGAATATTTGACTAAAGTTATAGGGTAAAGATTCTAAAAAGCCATAGCTAAGCAGATGTTTATGGATATACTCGAATTTCAATAACTAAAGTGAAACTGTGGAAAGGAAGATGACACAACAAATGTCTGCAGGCTTAAGATTTAGACAAGCACTGGAAGTGGAAAAGCCATTACAAATTATCGGCACAGTGAATGCCTATGCAGCCATGATGGCGAAAGAAGTAGGTTATAAGGCTATTCATGTATCGGGCGCAGGAGTTGCCAATTATTCTTATGGCTTGCCTGACCTGGGTATGACCAGTTTAGATAACGTATTGGAAGATGTGCGTCGTATTACTGAACGTGTCGACACGCCTTTACTTGTAGATATTGATACAGGGTGGGGTGGTGCATTTAACATAGCCCGTACTGTTAAACAGATGATTGCGGCTGGTGCAGCAGCAGTCCATATTGAAGATCAGGTTGCACAAAAGCGCTGTGGNNCGTGTCACAACAGGAAATGGTCGACCGTATTAAAGCGGCAGTCGATGCCAAAACCGATTCCGACTTTGTGGTGATGGCGCGTACCGATGCCTTGCAAAAAGAAGGTTTGCAAGCGGTCATTGATCGTGCATGTGCATGTGTGGAAGCTGGAGCGGATGCCATTTTTGCTGAAGCAATGACCGACATTACCATGTATAAAACTGTATGTGATGCAGTAGGCGTACCTGTATTGGCAAACATTACCGAATTTGGTGATACGCCTTATTACACGGTTGATGAGCTGGGTGAACAAGGTATTCGTATGGTGTTGTATCCATTGTCAGCGACACGTGCAATGCAAAAAGCGGCGTTGGAAGTGATGCGTTCTATCCGTGAAAACGGTACGCAAGTGAATGTGTTGGACAAAATGCAACAGCGTAAAGAGCTTTACGAATTTCTTGATTATCATACTTTCGAAAACACCCTGGACAAATTGTTTAAATAAATAATTCAAAATGGAGAATTAAAAATGGCTGAAGGAAAAGTACTAACAGGCGCAGGCTTACGTGGTCAAGTCGCTGGCAAAACAGCACTTTCAACTGTTGGTAAGAGTGGCGCAGGCTTAACTTATCGTGGTTATGATGTGCAGGATCTGGCAGAAAATTGCCAGTTTGAAGAAGTGGCTTACCTGATTTTCTTTGGTGAATTGCCGACTAAAGAACAGCTTGCTACATATAAAGCCAAATTGAAATCTTTACGTCAGCTTCCACAAGCATTGAAAGAAGTTTTAGAACGCATTCCGGCAGATTCGCATCCAATGGATGTGATGCGTACTGGTGTTTCTATGCTCGGTAACCTGGAAACAGAAAAATCTTTTGATGAGCAGCAAGATGTTGCAGACCGTATTTTAGCAACTTTACCTGCAATTATTTGCTACTGGTATCGTTATAGCCACGATGGCGTGCGTATTGAAGAAAATACTGATGATGATTCAATCGGCGCGCAATTCCTGCATTTACTTCGTGGTGAAAAACCAAATGAATTGCATGAACAGGTGATGAACGTATCGCTGATTCTGTATGCAGAGCATGAATTTAACGCTTCAACATTCACTGCGCGCGTATGTGCTTCGACTTTGTCTGATA
>DKLL01000014.1 GCA_002455755.1 Acinetobacter sp. UBA6641 | reverse complement strand
AGTACCCATATTTTAGATACTAACTTGGGTCAGCCAGCAGGCAATGTGCTGATTAAATTATTCAATGCACAGGGCAGTTTGTTAGGTGAAGCATCCACCAATGCCGATGGCCGAGTCACAGATTTTGGTTTAACCGAATTTGAGGCAGGTGAATACAGTCTTGAATTCGCCACTTCTGCTTATTTTGATGTTTTGGGACTGGAAACCTTTTTTCCTAAAGCGGTCATTCATTTCCAGGTGAAAGATGCGTCACAGCATTATCATATTCCTTTACTGATCAGCCCATTTGCGTACTCCACATATCGCGGAAGCTAATTTAATTTTTTAATTTGAGGGAAGAAAAAGAATGACTGAAGAAAGCAAAACCATTTCACCAGAAATCAATATTTAGGTGCAGGAAAAGTGCAGCATACGGCTTACAACATGTATTAACCATGTATGGTGGAATTATCGCGCCACCATTAATTGTAGGTACAGCAGCGGGTTTATCTGCGCAGCACATTGGTTTGCTAATTGCAGCCGCTTTATTTGTCGGAGGTCTGGCAACGATATTACAAACTGTAGGCGTAAAATATATTGGAGCCAAATTGCCGCTGGTACAAGGCGTTTCCTTTGCCGGTGTGGCGACAATGGTCGCAATTGTGACCACAGGCGGTGGTTTATCTGCCGTTTATGGCGCGGTGATTATTGCTTCACTGATCGGTTTATTTCTGGCTCCCTATTTTCCCAGGATTATTCACTTTTTTCCACCAGTCGTGCCCGGTTGTGTAATTAGGATTATTCGCTTCTCACTCTTGCCTGTCGTTTTTCGCTGGATGATGGACGGCAATAAGAATGCACCTGAACCGGGAAGTGTGGAAAATATTGGGTTGGCGCTAGGCATTGTGCTCTGTTTAAACCTGACCAAGAATGCTTCCATCCATCGTTAGTCATTTTGTGGTTGCAGCTGGCGGCATGATTTTAGTGGTACTGGGTTTATTACCAATTATGGGGCGTTTAATTGCAGCAATTCCCGTACCGGTACTTGGTGGTGCAGGTCTGGTGCTTTTTGGCACAGTTGCCGCAAGTGGTATTCGTACCTTGGCAAAAATTGATTATAACGAGCAAAAAAACCTGATTATTGTCGCGGCTGCCATTGCAGCCGGGATGATTCCGATCATTGATCATTCTTTCTATGCAAATTTTCCGAAATGGATTCAAACCCTGTTTCATTCTGGCATCAGTTCTACCTGCCTGATGGCGATTATTCTAAACTTGCTTTTTAATCATCTGAACCTGTTCAAACCTGGATATGCCGAGACTCCAAAGAACATTCCAGAAACATTGCACTAATTTCAGAGCTTAAAAAAACCTATGCCAGTCATAGTTTTTTTATCAAAAATTAAAAAAGTTGGCTTCGTTTTTGCTTGATTTAATATGTGATTTTTTAATTTTCATTGGGGTACCTTATTTATGAAATTCACTCAAGTTACTGTTGCAACATTACTCGCATTCGGTGCGGTATCGGCACAAGCACAACCGATCTGGCAAGATTTCAGCCTGAGTGGTCTTTATGGTGAAAACTATGAGGTTGTAAACGAAAAGCAAACCACTTTAACTGTTGAATATACGGCAAAAATTAAATATGCAGATGTATTCTTCTTTATTGACCGTATGCGCGGTGCAGATGACGGCAAATCAAGTTATTTTGAATTGTCACCCCGTTTAAGTCTGGGTGAAGTCACCGGTCAGAAACTTGCTTTTGGTCCGGTTAAAGATGTTTTGGTTTCAACAACTTGGGAAGGTGGAGAAGGTTTTGATAACTTCTTGTACGGGCTAGGTTTTGATCTGGATATTCCATATTTCCGTTATGCAAGCATCAACCTGTATCGTGCAAATAATGAAAATATGGATGATGACTACCAGTTAACCCTGACCTATGGTGTTCCATTTAAACTGGGAACTGAAGAATTTTTGGTTGATGGCTTCCTGGACTGGTCAACAGAAGAAGACGATCACGACAGCGAGATGAACTGGACCACGCAGTGGAAATGGAATGTGGGTAAACACATTTCTCCAACTACGAATTTGTATCTGGGCATCGAACATTCCATATGGAACAACAAATTTGGCATTCCAAATGCAGATGAAAATAACGTCAGTGCTTTAGTGAAATATCATTTCTAATCAAATGCATGACAGAGCTATGTTAAAAGCCCTTGTTTGCAAGGGCTTTTTTATTGCTTTAATACGCTATTGAAATGGTATGTGGAAAAGAATAAATATCGCAGTTTGGACCAGTCCCAATCCGGTCAATCACCACAAAATCACTGGGTGCTTCCAGTGTCAACAAAGGATGGTGCCATGTTCCGGCATGATAATTGACTCCTTGTGAACCATCGCTGATAAAGACCTGAACTTGATTCAGATCGGGCTTTTCAGCATCCAGTGTTGGAGCTACCACAAGCAAAAAAGATTGACCCTGCATAGGGATAAAGGCCTGTGATCCCAGCGGATGCCTTTCTAGCATGGAAATTTCAAAAGGCACTTGGGTAGCTTGAATATTTTTGAAAATACTCAATCCAACCTTTGCATCAGTTTCCACTTCAGCCAGCGCATGATAACGTTCTGTCTGTTGGTCATTAATATAAAAAAAGTCGTTGCCTTGACATGCAATAACTTCACCAAAAGGCGCAAAGTCTTTTGCAGTTAAAGGCTGAATTTTTATAGTTGGTATTGTCATAATATTCACATCTATTTTGCAGTTTTTCCCCATAAACGGATACGACTAATCCCGCCATCCGGAATCATGTTCACGCGAATATGCGATATTTTCTCGTGCTGTAAAACTTCCTCTACAAAGCTGTGAATATGATCCATCTGCATATCTTGTGCTTCTAAAAGATACGGCCAGAACATGCTTTGCGGAATCAGCTGCTGATCGGTCGCATCTTCGATATAAATCGCCTGTATGGAAACTTGAGCAGGGTAGTTTCCTTTAAAATGCGCCGTATCAATATCAATTTTTTCAATTGAACCACTTTGGCCCAAAGCCAGAATACACCAGTCAAAACCGGGTTCACGGCGGCGTTTGGTTTCCCATCCATCCCCCATATTTATGCCACGACCGGGATTAATCAGATTACGTGGATGCCCAAAGTGTGCATCGCTATAGGCAATCACCCGACCGCCATTTTCCAGAGCTAACAGATCCATTACCTGATCATTGTCCTGAAGCTGAATTTTAACTTCCCCATAGACTTTAAAGCGCGCTATACCGCCATCCGGGAAAATGTTCAAGCGTACATGGCTAAACACCTGTTTCGAGCAGACCTCAAAAATATGATGCTGTCCGGGTCCTAATTTACTGTTTGGTAAAATTAAGTGCCAGGTGGCAGTACTTAAGTCACCATTTGGTGCATAACAGGCTTCGACCGCAGCCGATGCCGGATAGTTCCCGGTAAAAAAAGTGGTATCAATATCCAGAGCCTGAATAGTTCCTGCAACGCCAAGCTGAACAATGGCCCAGTCATAACCGGCATGACGTTTACGGCGGGTTTCCCAGCCGTCCATCCATTTGCCATGATCATCAAACTTGTCTTCTACAAAAATGGGGGCAGCAAATTGCAGCATTCGATTTGATTCAGCAAAGAAATCGTCTGAACATTCAATCACTTCGGTACCAATTCGGCTATCCGCTAAATTAGTCAGCTGTTGTAGATGCACAGGAATATCAAAAATGGGTGCAATTAAAGTTGCCATAGTTATTTTCCATTCAAATTATGAATAACGTGAATATTAATTTTTATAGAACAGCCAAAATCCAAGTTAAGACCTTATAAAAACTCGTGTTTACGTCCATGTTGATGCACAGCTTGTGCCAACTTTTGAAAAAAATAGATGCATGTTTTTCGAAAATGGCACGCTTTTAGCTTTTTAAGGAGCAGAGACAATATATTCAGGGGAGAAAATAGATGGAGATTGCAATTATTGGTGCAGGCATGGGCGGATTGACCACGGGAATTGCACTAAAAAAGTTTGGGCATCAGGTCACCATCTATGAACAGGCAGAGCAAATTTTACCTGTCGGTGCAGCCATCTCGCTTTGGTCTAATGGTGTGAAGTGTTTGAATTACCTGGGTCTGACTGAACAGGTTGCCAAGTTAGGCGGTCAGATGGATCAGCTGGCGTATATGGATGGTTTGACGGGTGATACCATGACCCAGTTCAGTTTGTTGCCCCTGATTGAAGAAGTCGGACAGCGTCCTTATCCGGTGGCACGTGCCGACCTGCAAAATATGCTGATGGACGAGTTTGGCCGTGAAAATATTCAACTTGGCAAAAAAATGCTTGAGCTGCAAGAACAGGACGATGGTGTCCTGGTTCAATTTGCTGATGGTAGCGAAATTAAAACCGAATTATTGATTGGTGCCGACGGAACCCACTCGATTACGCGTGCTTATGTGCTGGGTGAACAGGTTGCACGTCGTTATGCGGGTTATGTCAACTGGAATGGCTTGGTTGAAATCAGTGAACATCTTGCTCCGGCAGACCAGTGGACGACTTTTGTTGGTGAGGGTAAACGTGTTTCGCTGATGCCTGTTGCAGACGGAAAATTCTATTTCTTTTTTGATGTACCACTGCCGGTGGGTTTGGAAAATAATAAAGCAGAATATAAAACTCTACTGAAACAATACTTTAATGGCTGGTGTGCACCGGTTCAGCATTTGATTGATGCTTTGGATGAACAAAAAACCAACCGTGTAGAAATTCATGACATTGAACCTTTTGCCCAATTTTATAAAGGTCGTGTGGTGATTGTCGGCGATGCAGCACACAGTACCACGCCGGATATCGGTCAGGGCGGCTGCCAGGCCATGGAGGATGCGATTTATTTGGCTCGTGCCTTGCAAATTAATACTTTAGGTTTACAGGATGCCTTAAAGCGTTATCAAAATAAACGTAATGAACGGGCCAATGAGCTGGTGCTACGCGCACGAAAACGCTGTGATGTGACCCATATGAAAGATGAAGTGGTAACCAAAGAATGGTATGAAGAATTAAGAAAGGAACAGGGACCACATATTATGAAAGGCATTATCAGCAATATTATTGGCAATCCATTAGATTAATTATCGGGCTCATTTTTTGGTTTATAAACCCTTCGTGATGAAGGGTTTTTATTATAAAGAATGACTCAACATGCTTGGGAGAAATAACCATTTTCCTGGAAAAAGATTCGTCAATTCAGTGCTGAAGGAGTACATTACTGCACTTTAGTGCTTAAAACAGGTCAAGTGATGGCATCTACATGGATTCTCTTTACCCTTATGGCTGCATTTATGCAGGCGTGGCGTAATGCGTTTCAAAAATAGCTCAGTACGACTGTAGATATGTCTATGGCGTGACTCTGGCACGGTTTCTTTTCGGTTTTCCTTTTGCCCTCATTTACCTGACAGGCTTATATCATTACCAACCTGTCCAGACGGCCATGACTTTTACACCAAGGTTCTGGATGTATATTGTGATTGCCGGGATCAGCCAGATTGCGGCAACAGCCTTGATGATGCAGCTTTTTAAACAGAAAAATTATGCCATTGGTGTCGGACTGGCGAAAAGTGAAGCCATTTTGGCTGCGCTGATTGGAGCTTCATTACTGAGTGATCAGTTAAGTTTACTGGCTTGGTTTGGAGTTGCTCTGGGTGGCCTTGCTGTATTTTTATGTAGTAAAGGACCGAGAACAGAAAAGCTTTCCCTGCCAACTTTATTGATTGGGATCGGCAGTGGATGATGTTTTGCCATTACCTCTTTATTGGTGCGTGAAGCCAGTTTGGAGCTACCGCAACTGCCATTTATTCATCGCGCGGCCTGGGTATTGGTCAGTATTATTGGCTTTCAATGTATCAGTATGCTGATCTATTTAAGTTTATTTAGTCGTCAAACCTTAAAGGCGATGTGGGCAAGAATAGGCCTGACTTTTAAAGTCAGTGCCTGCAGTTTTATCGCTTCCTTGGGCTGGTTTACCGCCATGAGCATGCAATCTGTCGCGATTGTGAAAACTCTGGGACAGATTGAAATCCTGTTTAGCTTGCTCATTTCTGCCTATTTCTTTAAGGAAAAACTGGCCAAAGCAGAGCACTGGGGATTACTACTGGTGGTGATTGCCGCCATATTGGTAATTTGGGCATAGCTCGGCTGGAGTCACAAGTTGTATCTTAGCCCTCAGTTCAATGACTAAGATACCTAGAACTCATCGCCTAAGCAGCTAATAAATCTTTTGCGGCCTGACGATGTTCAGCCAATAACTTGTCCATATCAAGACCCAATATTTGTTGATCTTTGACCACCCATTTGCCTTTAACCATGACATGTTCTGCACGGTCTGCACCACAGAGCAACAGTGCGGCCACAGGGTCATGACTGCCTGAAAATTTGATCTCATCCAGCGTATAAAACGCTAAATCTGCCTGAAAGTCAGGGGCAATTTCCCCCAGATGCTGATCTCGACCCAGCAATTGTGCCGAACCTTTGGTCACCCAGCCCAAGGCTAGTTCAGGAGTAATCACTTCAGCACCATATTTCAGACGTTGCAGGTACATGGCCTGACGCGCTTCCAGAATTAAATTGGATGCATCTCCGGAGGCTGAACCGTCCACACCCAAAC
>DKLL01000160.1 GCA_002455755.1 Acinetobacter sp. UBA6641 | reverse complement strand
GCAGCTTGTCTGAACTGAAAGAAATTGGGCGTTTGCTGGTACAACTATATAGTCAGCACAGCCAGCAGCAACTGTTAGAACCGCCCTATCCCAAGCACTGGCTGGACCGTTACAGCAACTTTTATCAGCCTGCACAAGATGTCCGTAATGCCTATAGCACCTGGCAAAAAGATATCCGGCAGCATCAGGCAGCTTTGGATGCTCAGGCCACCCGTAAACAGCGCATTGAAACGCTAGAGTTGCAACTGGAAGAACTCGAGGACATCACCCAGATTGACTATAAAGAGATTGAACAGGAGTTTGACCGTTTAAGCCATCATGAACATATCATGCTGGACTGCAGTTATAGCTTAAATGTGCTGGATGAGGCGGAACAAAACCTGACCCAGGAACTGGCTTCCATTATTCGCCGTCTGGAATCACATGCCGGTCGTAGCGAACAACTCTCCGAAATCTACAATTCACTGATCAATGCACAAAGTGAAATAGATGATGCAACGGCAAATTTGCGTCAGTTTATCGACCGTCAAAGTTTCAATCCTGAACGGATGGAAGAACTGAACTCACAACTGGAAATTTTCCACCGTTTAGCGCGGAAATACCGCACTCAACCGGAAACCTTAAAAGAAGAATATCAGGCCTGGCAGACTGAACTGGAACAGTTGCATCAGCTGGAAGACCCGGAGACTTTGGCTGAACAGGTAGAAGTGTCGCATCAGGAATTTTTGGCCAAAGCACAATATCTGGATGACATTCGCCGTGAAGCCGCAATCCCCCTGGCAAAACAACTGACCGAACAGGTCAAGCAGCTGGCTTTACCGGAAGCCTATTTTGAATTCAGGTTTGAACCTTTGGAGCAGGCAGGTGCCGAAGGTTTGAGCTTTATTCAGCTGCTATTTACTGCGAACAAGGGGATTCCGCCGCAGCCTTTGGCACGTGTCGCTTCCGGAGGTGAACTGTCACGTATTGCCTTGGTCATGCAAGTGATGAATGCAGAAAAAACCGAATCGGAAGTTTTGGTGTTTGATGAAATTGATGTGGGGATTAGCGGGGGTACCGCTGAAATGGTCGGCCGTTTACTGGCAGATTTGGCCCAGCATGTACAGATTTCCANNTCGCCCAGCATGTACAGATTTTATGTATTACCCATCAGGCTCAAGTGGCAGCACAGTCCGATCAACATTTACTGGTGAAAAAACTCCAGACCGATCCGGCCAGCAGTACCATCATCAATCTTGCAGAAGAACAGCGCATTGATGAACTGGCCCGTATGACCGGCGGCGTCGAAATTAATGATACGACCCTGCAACATGCCAAGCAGTTACGTCAACTTAAGTTTCAACAGGTATAAAAAACCAGTACAGCATGTACTGGTTTTAAACTTCAATGCAAATAACGTTGCCTTGAGGATGACTTACCATTTGATCGGTTTTTCACTTGATCCTGGAGTCATGTCATAGGTTGGGGTAAAGCCTGCATCTTGTCCCTGATAGGAGGCAGGTTGCAGTTTCATCCCGACCAACACCTCTCGGCTCAAGCTTTGCGCAATTTTATCTGTACTTGAATCATTCAATGAATTATTCAGCATGTTTTGAAGTGCATTGTCTGCAATAACGCGGTTGAAGGTACCCGCTGCAACAACTTTACTGGTATTCGCCTCAATCACCCGCCAGGTTAAACGCACTTGATCTGAACCTTGATTCAGACCATACATGTGCTGACCATTGGCAACCGAGACATCATTGATCCGCCCCACCAACAAATAGTCTGCACCCACTTTTTGACCTATACGTGCCAATTCTTGCGGCGCACCATCCCAGTATAAAAACTCATTCTCGGACTGCATTTCGCTTAAATAATGACGATCCACCAAGCTCAATTGACCCGTTTGAGCCAGATAGACACCTAATTGATCAGACAATTCTGACGCAAAATCTTCTGCTGAATCCACCTTGGCAGAACGGTTATTTTTTTCATAAAATTGAAATGGCAGCACAGCAATGCGGCGTAAATGCTGATCTTGAACAGATGACTGGTACTGCACCACATGCGCACGTACTTTCGCACGGTAGTTGTTTTTTGATCCAGTCACGCTGAGCACCTGGAATTTGGTGACAGATCCTGAGCCAGTATTATCTACGCTAAAGACTGGAGAAACTTTACCCGAATAACTCCATTTATTATTGGAAACTGACATATTGACAGTTGTTTCATAATCTACACGTGAGGAAACAGTCGCACCATTTACCGATTGAACCGCAACCAACAAGGCTTCTGAAATCGCTTGATGCTGGGTAGCACCACTACCCGATGCTTCCTTAACCACTTCTTTTAATGCTGCAAATGCAGAAGTGGTCGCAGAACCAGCAAGCAATAAGGCTAAAAATATTTTATTCATCATTATTATCTTCTTAAGCAATTGTGCAATCGCACAGTTGCATATTTGAATTATAAACCGAAGGTCGAACGTTTCGACGATTTACGAATTTCTTTCTCGCTGGTCCATTCCACAATGCCGGTTTGTACATTTTGAAGTTTTAAAGTGAACTTGTAATACACATCACTTTTACCCCCTGCATTTTTTACAATGCTCGACAGGTTCCCGTTTAACATATATTCAGCGCCAATATGACCACCGGCTTTTACCGAAGTCGCCNNGTTCACCAATCCGCTTTGCTTTTGGTATGCCAACTGCTGCGCTAATGCATTGGCAGAAGTCATATCTACAAAACGGAATTTGCCTGAATTGATGAGTTTGTTTTGAATGGTGTCAGTGATTGACTCGGTATCGATATGTTCTTGCGTTTTATTACGGATGCGGTCTACAAACATCACTGGACGGCGGTTTTGGGTCAATTGAACAATTACCGGGAAGGTCAGCATGTCATCGACCATTTTGTCTGCAATCATCTGCAAATCGGTAGAACCGAAATCTTTAGTCAGGGTTTCAACTGACTGCGCATCGCCATAACTCACGTTATTCGAAGCACAACCGCTCAAAAGCAAAGTGGCTAAAACTGTAGTAGCCAAAGTTAATTTTAACTTCATGAAAACTTTATCCTTAATCTTTTCTCAAATAAACAACAACATCAACAGCAGATGGATTAGGTGCAATGGATTGAACGGTCTTTATTTCACGGCCTGTTAACTGAATAGGCTTCCAGCGTGAACCTTCTGGATTCACTTCAAAGCCATTTGCATCTACCCAGACAATTTTNNATTACGGCTCACAAACCAGCGGTCCTTGATTGCAATCGAAGCTTTTTTCAAATCGCCAGCGTATCCCATACTGATCCGATCAACAGCAATTTGCGTGACCAATTTTGGGTTATTGCTAACGGTTTTTACGCTATAGGTGCCGTCGGCTGCAGTTTGGGTTGAGAGTGAGTTGGGTGCGGTACAACCAATAAGTGCAGCAGCCAAAAGGCTTGCCGCCCCCAGTTTTAAACATATTTTCATCATTACACTCTTTTAAAATTAACGAGTTACAGCACTTACACTGGCTGAAATTTTATTATTTATATCACTGACATAAACAAAAACGGTCTGGTTCGGATTTGCTTCAACATTAAGTGTTGTGCTGGAGGATTGTGGTCCGATAATTTGCAGATTATGTTTTCCTGGGCTCACCTCAAAACGTGCCACCTGTGTGTTACTCGGTAGCGTCGACCATGCTCTTAAATCGGCACGTTCAGTGGCAACATTCATTAAGTTTCCAGCCAGCTGCCCTAAAGATCCTAATTGCTGGCCCAATTGCTGTTGCATCACGTATTTTGTCGTTGCCCGTACAATCTGGCTGGTCACGGTACTGATGGTTTGTTCTTTCAGGTTTTTTACTGCCAATGCACCAATATCACTAACCAGGGCACTTTGCTGTACTTGTCGATCACCCAGCTTAATTTTTAAGCTTTGCGGTGGCACATAAGTACTCGGCTCATAGGTGGCAAATGCAATATTAACCAGTCCATTTGGCATGGGAAAAGCAAGTTTATTTTCAATCTTTTTCGGTACTGTGCCCTGTTCAATAAACACAATGACGGGTACTGATTTCTGATTGTTACTTGATACTTTATCAACACGGGTCACATCTTTGGCAACATTTGAATCACCTTGCAATTCATAAGCTTTTTTAAAGTCTACCAAAGCATTGTTATAGTCGCCTGTGGCTTCCCACAAATTAGCCGCCATGTAAAAAGCATAACCATTTTGATAGGTATTTTTAATTCGGCCTGCAATGGGATCCAAACCAGCAAAAGCTTCATCTAAAGTTGAATAATCAATTTGTTTATCTGTCTTCTGCTTATCTTTTTTCTGAGCAAACTCTTTTTCATGCGCCAGTTCAATTTCACGCTGAATCTGTTGTGCAACACGCATTTCTACCCCTGCAGCTTCAGCATCATTCAACAGAATATAATTTTTTGCCTGAGAAATATGCGCTAAAACCTGCTCATAAGGAGGAACCAAATAAGGTACAACAGACTCATTACTCACCATCGAAAGAGCCTTAAACCCCATACGGGTTACACTCACTTTACTTCTGTTATTTTGCTGATCGATCAACTCAAATGCCTTTTTATAAATATCCAGGCTTTCTTGATATTGTTGATTGACCTGTAAAATTCGTGCCTGTTCTAAATAATATAGAACTGCATCTTTAGAATTTTTCTTGCTGTCAAACTTCGCTGTTATAGAGGAACTGAGTTCTGCATTTAAAGAACTTCTAAAAAGTGATCCCTCTTCTTCATAATTTCCGAATACCGCTGCATGTGTTTGTACAGCCAACAATGAAGTAAAGCATAAAGTGATAGCTTTTTTGTTTATTTGAACCGACATAATAATATTCAACTTACTTTTTATTACCTACATCATACAAATCAAAACAATATGGATCAAATCAATATTTTTCTATAACACATGTAATTATTTGACTAAATTAAGATATTTTAAATATTGGTCATAAAAATTGTAAAAAATAAATAATAAATCACTATTTTATTAAGTTCTGTTAAATTAAAAATAGTGATTTTAATGTGACGTTAATCTCAAAATAGAATCCTAAGCGTGAGAAAAACATAAATTTATATATTCAGCCTATAATTCCTTATAGAAATTTGTAAGGTCAATGTTATAGTCAGGAAAGCTCTCGATAGAGTGATAGCTACACCAAATTTCAAACTTTTTTTCAGATGATAGACTAAAACTCGGAGATGCTTAGATGACTAAACAATATCTGACACATCGCTGTCTCATTGCACCTCCTGATTTAGCCGATGATTTTTTTGCCAATACGGTGATTTATCTGGCACGCCATGATGAAGACGGTGCTCAAGGCATTATCATTAACCGTCCGTCGGGTCTTTCAATCAAGGAATTGTTGAATGACCTGGAAATTGAAGCGGACAATGTCAATCCTCATGCAGTCTTGCAAGGCGGACCTTTACGTCCTGAAGCCGGTTTTGTGCTGCATACCGGTCAACCGATCTGGCATTCATCCATCGCTGTGGGTGAAAATGTCTGTATCACCACGTCTAAAGATATTCTCGATGCCATTGCCCACAATGAAGGGGTTGGACGCTACCAAATTGCCTTGGGCTATGCCAGCTGGGGTAAAAATCAACTGGAAGCAGAGATTGCCCGTGGTGACTGGCTGATCTGTGATGCTGATATGGATTTGATTTTTAACTTACCTTATGACGACCGCTGGGATGCAGCCTATAAAAAAATGGGCCTGGACCGTACCTGGCTGTCATCAGAGATTGGACATGCCTGATTTATCACAACCGCACATGATTATGGCATTTGATTTCGGTACTCAGAAAATGGGCATGGCAGTGGGTCAATCGCTGATTGAAAGTGCCAATCCGCTGGCCCTGTTTCCCATGAAAGATGGCATTCCGAACTGGGATGCTTTGCTGAAAATCGTCAAACAGTATCAGCCGAGCTTATTTCTGGTCGGTTTACCGCTGAATATGGATGATAGCGAGTCTGAACTTTCCGTGCGTTCACGCAAATTTGCCCGGCGCCTGCGTCATCAGACCAATATTGAAACCTTAATGGTGGATGAACGCCTGACTACCCGTGAGGCACGTGATGAACTTGACCAATATCAGGCTCAGGGACGTGGTAAAAAATTAGCTGCGGACAGCATCGCAGCAGCCTTATTTATCGAAAGCTGGTATCGCAATCCACAAGGGGTAGCACCTTAAGGATAAAAAATATCTTTTAGAATAATGCCAGTCCGTTCAATAATTGACTGGCATTATTATTATAAATTCAGCATTTTGCTTGATACACGGATACGTCATCCACAATTGTTTCAGACATGAGGTGCATTGCACCGCAAGATTTAAAAGTGGTTGTTTCTGCGATATATTCTTTTGTTGATGGTAATGGACGGGTTTTGCGCAGGACAAAGGGTTTTGGTTACTTTTGCCAAAACAAAAGTAACATACGAGCTCCAAAAATTTGATTTAAGGAAGTAAGACTCTGTCATGAACCACTTAAAAAATTAAGGCATTGTTACCAACTCCTTAGATCCGCATTAATCTCTCGTATGCTTTTTTTGAAATGAACAAGGGCTAAGTTATGGCTGATCTTTTTTCAGGATAAGTACGGTTACAGTACGTCCTGCGACAAAGGCCAGCTGGTTCTTCGTTAACTCATCAATCATAATTTCCACTGGTACAGGTGGTGCCAATCGGACCCAGCTAAAGATAGGATTGACATTGGCAAGCATGCCTGCCAAAAATGTTTTAGTCGCAAAAATCCAGTCCATCTTGCCGGAACGAAATGTGAGGACTTGTTTGGCAAGCAACATGGACTAATCTCACATTTGGCTTTAGGCCTTCTCCCCTAATTTTTCAACGACGACTCTCCGGAATGATCTACCTTGAAGATCGATCATGTAAAAAGTAGACATGTTTAAAGATGCCAACAAAGGTGAGCCTCATTCAAAATGAATGGAGAAAATTTCACAGCATTTATACATGTGAAATAGAGCAGCAAAGACAACCGACCAAATCAGGTTAAAAATTCATAATTGGATATTTATTTCGATTATTTCTCCAAAAATCCATAAAAATCAATAATAATATCTTACTATGACAATAAATATTAAATTAGTAAAATATATTACATTTATAGCTATTTAGTTTCTCCTACTGAATGGAAAATATTTTTGAATGCTGACAAATACGGCCTTGCCTCAACAAAAGCCCTGCTCTGCCTCTTTTTTTGTTATAAAGTAATATTGATTTTTTTTCTTTTTATATGCTTTGACCAAGCAGGTACTTATGGCACTTTCTAGTTTTGGTAAGATTCTCACCGTTTTGGATCTATTTTCGGTGTCTCGCCCTATCATTAATGTGGACATTATTAGTGAGGAATTAGGACTCTCTAAACCCACAAGTTACCGTTATTTAAAAGAATTGGTTTCGGCAGAATTATTACAGCGCCTGAGTGGAACTTCAGGTGACTATACGCTCGGCTCAAAAATTGCCGTACTGGATTATATTTCCCGCACCACCGACCCTTTGGTGCAAATCAGCATTCCATTTATGCAGCAAATTGTAGAGCGTACTGAATTCGGCTGTCTGCTCACACATTTAAATTATGATTCATGTATCGATATTCATCACGAACTGTATAAAGACCTGACCACGCTCATTTATGGTCGTGGCTGTCCTCGACCAATTTATAAAGGCTCATCTGCCAAGGCAATTCTGGCTCATTTACCGAAACAGCGGATTGTGGATTATTACCAGCGCTTTGCGC